>DATGMT010000174.1:0-45208 GCA_035307265.1 Aequorivita sp. | reverse complement strand
AAAACAACTTAGTAGTTGCAAATGCCCAAGATGCAAATGTAGACAGTAATGGAAACTTAATTTCAGTAGCTATTTCAAGCTCTAGCAGCCAAGGACCTACTGATGATTTTCGCATTAAGCCAGATATTGCTGGAAATGGTGCAGGTGTTTATTCTACCTATGATAATTCTAATACCGCCTACAACTCAATCAGTGGAACTTCAATGGCATCACCCAATGTGACTGGATCACTATTGCTATTACAAGAACATTACAACAACATCAACGGATCTTTTATGCGAGCCGCAACGTTAAAAGGACTTGCCCTACATACCGCAGACGATGCTGGCGCTCTTGGACCTGATGCAAGATTTGGTTGGGGACTTTTAAATGCCAAACGCGCTGCAGAAACCATCTCAAAAAATGGATCGGAAGCCTTAGTTCAGGAAATGGCTCTATCTCAAGGACAAACCATCACACTTCAAGTTGATTCTGACGGATTTAATGACCTGATGGCTTCTATTTCGTGGACCGATAGACCCGGCACTGTAAATAATGGAACGAACTCTACAACACCTGCGCTTGTTAACGATTTAGACATAAGGGTCACCAAAGGTACAACAACTTATTATCCATGGCGTATGACGTCAGCTACATCAAACAGTAATGATGGAGACAATAATGTTGATCCTTTTGAAAGAATTGAGGTTGAGAATGCTTCAGGAACCTATACCATTACCATTACCCATAAGGGAACTTTGACTGGTGGCAGTCAGGCTTTTAGTTTGATCGTAACAGGGCTGCAAGTGGAGTGTATTACCGCTACAACCCCACAAGATGTCAATCTCAATAATATAACAGGTACAACAGCAACTGCTTCTTGGACACATATACCGGGTGCTCTATATGATTTAAGATACCGCGAAGTAGGAAGTTCTACTTGGACTGTGGTGTCAGATATCCACGAGAGTAATTATGAAATTACAGGTCTGGAGATTCTAACAGAATATGAAGTGCAAGTGAGAAGTAAGTGCCCGGAAGGAACACCTTCAGCATATTCGACTTCGGTTAACTTCACCACGACAGACTATACTTATTGTGATTCGCAATCTAACAATGCTCTTTCTAATTTTCATATTAGTAATGTGAATTTAAATACTATAAATCATAATTCTGCGGAAAGTACGTATTCAGACTTTACTCATATAAGTACTGACTTAGGTTCAGGTGAAACATATACCGTAACGATTACTCCTACAGCGGATAGTCCTACTTATGGAACTAACTACGCTGTTTGGATTGACTATAACCGAAATGGTGTTTTTGAGTCATCGGAAAGAGTTTTTGCTGTTTTTACTAATTCAGGAGAAACACCAACAGGCACTTTTACAGTACCTGATATTTCTGGAAGTCTATCCACTAGAATGCGTGTGTCGTTGAGTAATAGTGAGACTGAACAAATACCCGGACCGTGTAATACTTTTACATTTGGTGAGGTTGAAGACTACACGATTAATATTATAGGTTTAGAACCTTGTACTGGAACCCCAGATGCGGGAATTGCAATGGTTGCACCCATATCTGGAGCTCCCAATTCTTCTTATACCGTTTCGGCTCAAGATTATACAAGTGCTACCGATTTGTCTTTTCAGTGGCAATCGAACACAAACAATCAAGGATGGCAAAATGAGGGAACGGCTACAACTGAATATAATTCATTTGCTGCAACCGCACCTGCCCAAATAGGTGATATAGTTGAGTGGAGACTAGTATTAACGTGTACAACCTCGCAGCAATCAGCATATTCTGCTATTTCTACTTTTACTACCCAACATAATTATTGTATCCCTGCTTTCACCAATAATGCAGAGCCTATTACCAAAGTTGTTTTTGCTGGTTTTGATAATTCTTCATCTGCAACAATTGGAGGCTCACCTTATGAGGATTTCACACATATTGTCGGTGAAGTTGATGCAGAAGGAACCTCTAGCATAATATTAAAGGGGAATACGGGCGGAAATTATACTAACCATTTTACAGTATTTATCGATTGGAACCAAAATGGCATTTTAGATGATGCTGGTGAGATGTACCAGATAGGCTCTATCACAAATTCTTCTGGAACCGATAGCAAACAAGCTACCGGCACTATCGCGGTGCCGGCAACAGCCTTAGGCGGAGCAACACGCATGCGTGTCATTAAGAATTACAACGCATCTCCAACAAATCCGTGTGGAAGTTATGGATGGGGACAAGCTGAAGATTACACGGTTAATGTAACGCTTCCAATTTCAGGCTACGTTTACGAAAACGGTGTTTGGACACCGGAAGACCCAAGTGGTATTGCCACAGCAACGGATGACATTATTGTAATTAACGGCGAAACAGCGATCACCACTGATACAGACGTGAATAACCTAACTATACATTCAGAAGCTACATTAAATATAGACAAAGTATTGAACCTAAACGGGGATCTTACTATCGATGGAAGCCTTGTATTTAAAAGCAACTCTTCTGGAAATGGAGAACTTGGTTATGTATCTACTACATCTTCAATCACCGGAAACGCAACGGTGCAAAACTACATGAGTGCGATACGTTCCTACAGAATGGTGAGTAGTGCGGTTACCACTTCTACTACTATCCATGATAACTGGCAAGAAGGAGCAACTAGCAATTCCGACAATCCAAATCCCAGTTTCGGAACGCATATTACAGGGAGCACTACAGACCAATTGAACGGTTTTGATGGAACCATTTCAGGAAACCCTTCTATTTTCACTGTAAATGTTGCAACACAACAATTTGAAGCCCTCGGGAATACTAATACTAACACTTTAACTGCTGGTAATCCTTATCTATTATTCGTTCGCGGAGACAGAAGTATAGACTTAAGCTCAAACTCATCTTTACCAACGGAAGCTACTCTTAGAGCTACAGGTGCATTACACACAGGAAATCACACTCAAAACTTCAATGCTACAGCATCGAGTGACATAGTGATGTTTGGAAATCCATACCAAAGTGGTGTCAACATTAATGACGTGCTCGGTGCTTCTACAAATGTGAATACAAATTACTACTATGTATATGATCCAAATGGTGGAACTCGAGGTGCTTATATAACAGTATTGCTCCCTGATGGTACTAACACTTCTGGATCTGAAGCTAATAATATCTTACAGCCAGGACAAGGTGCTCAGGTTGCTGTAAACAATGTTGGCCCTGTATCTATTAACTTCCAAGAAACCCACAAAACACCTGGACAGCCTACTAATACAAGTGCTACTGGAAACGCTCTATCTATGAACGGATTATTATCCATACAACTGTACACAACTGAAAACTTCAATAACGGAGGTGCTGTACACGATAGCTTCGGGATTATTTTTGCCGATGGCTACGACAACTCTATAACCAACATGGACGCAATAAAACCAATGAACTTTGATGAAAACTTGGGGAGAAACCACAACGAAACTTACTTGAGCTTAGAGCATAGAGCCCTCCCAGAAGAAGCAGAAATCCTGCCATTATTTATTGATGGATATAAACACAACAACTACATCCTAAATATGAATGTGGATGGACTAGATGAAATTTCATTTTACCTAGATGACTACTATACTGGACAAAGCACCCTAATTAATCAAGATAATGCAACCTATAGTTTTAGTATAGATCCAGCAATCCAAGAAAGCATATCTACAGATAGATTCGCAATTAGAATAGGGGAAAGACTAAACGTCGATGACTTTGAAAGCCTATCAGATTTGTCTTTATACCCAAACCCAATGACTGACCAACTGTCTATATCTAATCCAAAAAACATAGAGCTAAATAAGATCTCTATCTACGATATAACAGGTAGACTAATCCATACTGTAGATCTAACCGGAATGTCATCGGAAATTAGCATAGATATCTCTTCTCTTTCAAGCGCAACCTACATGGTGGTAGTATATGGAGATAATGGAGAAGTATCTAAAATAATGGTGAAAGAATAAAAGTAAATTTTAGTTAAGTTCAATTAAGTCCTAAAACCCTCTTGTCAAGTTACGACAGGAGGGTTTTTGATTTATAGAATACAGAGAAGTTATTTATCTTAATCGAACAAGACAGAAATAATAGAAATGATTCACCCGAGCACACTCCATAGATGTCCCTAGGATGTCCCTAGGATATCCCTCAACTTTATAAATAATCTAAGCGTTAGTCAAATCAAAAATGTAGATTTCTTTCTCAAAATATAATCCGCAACTTACACTTAAAAACAACAATTGGGCATGATCATTTAGCAATACTTCTGTGTTCCAAACTATGTTTTGTTCTGTGTTCGAAGATGAGTATTTCGATAATAATAGACATAAAAAAAACGGCTAGGAGTAAACCTAACCGTTTGTTTATGGTACTTTGACCTAGTAGCGGGAACAGGACTCGAACCTGTGACCTTTGGGTTATGAGCCCAACGAGCTACCTACTGCTCTATCCCGCGATATGGATTCCTAATATTTCATCTTAGCTTTAAACTTTCGGTTCATAATGCCGACAGAAATATTTGGACTGCAAAGATACAAAGGATTTTCAATAGAACAAGTTAATCCTATAATATTTTTTAAAAGTAATAATATTCCAAAATATGACACTTAGTATTTTTATCTTTAAAACATGAGTAAAGTCCTAAAATACATAGCTTATAGCCTTATTGCTTTAGGAGCCATGACCCTTATTGGCTTTGTTATAGCTAATTACAGCCTTGAAAACAAACTTGAAAACATCCTCAAAAACAAACTTCCATCTTCCATAAAAGCTTCTTACAAAGAGCTATCCGTTAACTCTCTAAGCAGTTCTGTTTCAATAAACAACCCCGAAATCATTATTCAAAACAAAGAAGATAGTTTGATGCACACTGCCATCGTCATGGATAAAATAAAAATATCAGATATCAGCTACTGGAAATACATATTCAAAAACGAAATCCATGTTGATAGAATCATTCTTGAAAACCCGATTATAACACACTATAAAAACCGTAAAACACAATCTCAAGACACGGTTAATTCTAAACCCAAAATGGAGCGTCCTATTTTTATAAATCATCTTATAATAGAAAACACAAAACTATCTGTTTATGAAAATACTCAAGACTCCACCAAATTTTACACACAAGGACTGTCTATTAAAGTCAAAGACATCGAAATAACCCAAGAAACCCTCAATCAAAAAATCCCTTTAAAACACACCCAAATTGAGGCCAAAGGCGATTCCACTTTTATGAAAGCTAATCCATACGAAAACCTAACTATGGAAAGTTTTTCAATTAATAACAAGAATGCAACTTTCTACAATCTAAACTTCAATACAAAATACTCAAAAACAGAGCTATCAAAAATCATAAACGTTGAACGCGATCATTATAGCCTCTCATTAAAATCACTTAACATTCAAGATTTAGATTACGGATATAAAGATGACAGCCTACTATTTGTAAAAAGTAGTCGAATTTCTTTAAACACACCCTTTTTAGATATTTATCGAGATAAATTGGTAACAAACGACACCTCAATAAAACCTCTATATAGCAAATCATTGCGAGAATTACCTTTCCAACTCACTATCGATTCAATTACAATAAAGGATGGTGCACTTAAGTATGAAGAAAGAGTAAATAAAGAAAATACCGGTGGTCACATTCAATTCAAAAATCTGAATGCAGATATTTCTAACTTGAGCAATACATATACAACTCCTGTTAAAACAGAGATAAAACTTAAAGCCGAGTTTATGGATAAATCGCCCCTCTCAGTCGATTGGAGTTTCGACGTTCAAGATCCAAATGATCATTTTGTTTTTAAAGCAAATCTCGGTTCCTTAGATGCAAAAGAGATGAACCAGTTTACAGAACCTAATCTAAATGTATTACTAGAAGGACGAGCAAATAAAACCTATTTCACTATTGACGGGAATAATTCTAAGTCAAAAACAGACTTAAAAATAAACTTCTCTAACTTTAAGGTCACAGTACTTCAAAAGAATGGAAACAAGAAAAATGAATTCCTATCTGCTATAGTAAACATTTTTATTTCCAAAGACAGCTACCAAAAGAAAGAAAACTTCCAAGAGAGAATGGGAGAAGCTGAAAGAAACAAAACTAAATCCATCTTTAACTTTTTATGGATTAGCGTACAAAGCGCCCTTCAAAAAATCATGCTATAAATCAAAAAAAGAGTGGCACACTCTAAGCGATTTCATTCTTCTACTAAATTCACAAAGGAATATAAAGTCTGTTTTAGGACAGAGATTCTACTGTTTCGTGCAATACCTCCCAATCTTTCATCAATTTTTTCAACCTCTCTTTCTTTTCTTCATACTTTTCAAAGAAGTTAGGCTTTGCAATTGTTTCTTCGTAGTTGATTAATAGTTCGGTATCTATATTAGCTATTTCCTTTTCAAGCGTTGTAATTGAAGATTCTACATTGCTCAATTTATTTTTAGCCGACTTAAGTTTTTTCTGAAGCTCATATTCTTCACCTGCACTTCTTTTCTCTTTTGCACCGGGTGCAGCAACCGTTCTCTTTTCAGCTTCACGTAGATTCTGAAGGTTTCTCTGTTCTAAGAAGAAGTCAATATCACCTAAATACTCTTTTATTTGATGATCTTTAAACTCATATATTTTATCGTTCAAACCTTGTAAAAAGTCACGGTCGTGAGAAACGAGAAGCAAAGTACCTTCAAAACGCTGTAGCGCATCTTTTAAGACGTTTTTAGACTTAATATCGAGGTGGTTTGTAGGTTCGTCCATAACCAAAACATTAAACGGCTGAAGCAGTAATTTAGCCAAAGCTAATCGGTTTCGCTCACCTCCACTAAGGACACGTACATATTTATCTACTTCATCACCTCTAAACAGGAAAGATCCTAAAATATCACGAACACGGCTTCTGTTTTTTTCATTTGCAGCGTCAATCATCGTGTCTAGAACAGTTTTGGTTCCATCGAGATAATCTGCTTGATTTTGGGCAAAATATCCTATTTCTACATTATGTCCTAAAGTAAGCTTACCCTCATGCTCCAATTCACCGACAATGATTTTTGCTAGTGTTGACTTTCCTTGCCCATTCTGCCCAACAAATGCGATCTTGGCATCACGTTCAACCATTAAGCTTATATTATTAAGGACTTTATTATCTCCGTAGCTTTTCGAAATATTTTCTGCTTCAATAACGACCTTTCCAGGATTTACAGAAATAGGAAAATGAAGAGTCATCACGCTATTATCATCTTCATCCACTTCAATTCGATCCATTCGATCCAATTTCTTAATAAGTGATTGTGCCATTGATGCCTTACTAGCTTTAGCACGAAACTTATCTATCAGCTTTTCTGTTTGTTCTATTTGCTTTTGCTGATTCTTCTGTGAAGCTAATTGCTGTTCTCTAAGCTCTTGACGAAGCACAAGATATTGTGTATATGGTTTGTTGAAATCATAGATTTTACCCAAAGAAATCTCGATCGTTCGATTAGTAACGTTATCTAAAAACATTTTGTCGTGAGAAACGATTACCACCGCACCTGCATAACTCTTTAAAAAATCTTCTAACCACAATATAGATTCAATATCTAAGTGGTTAGTAGGCTCATCCAGAAGGAGGATATCGTTGTTTTGCAGTAACAATTTAGCAAGTTCAATTCGCATACGCCAACCCCCAGAGAATGTTTCGGTTAGTTTAGTGAAATCGGAACGCTGAAACCCTAGTCCTTGTAAAATCCGTTCTGTTTCACCTTGGTAATTGTACCCTCCATGAATTTCATACTGATGCTGCACATCGTTCAAATCAATCATCAATTGATTATAAGCCTCACTTTCATAGTCTGTTCTCTCTGCTAACTGTGTGTTTATATGCTCTAACTGCTTTTCAAGCCTTTTAATTTCAGTAAAAGCCTCATAAGATTCGTCTAGAACTGTCCTTCCCTTTTCGAAATCAATATCTTGCTTCAAAAACCCAATAGAAATCTCCTTATCTGTTGCAATTTGACCACTATCATACTCTTGTTCACCAGCTATAATTTTGAGCAATGTAGATTTTCCAGCTCCATTTTTACCTACTAAGCCCACTCTATCGCCTGCTTGTAATTGAAAAGTGATTTTTTCAAACAGGTACTCACCCTGGAAAGAAACGGAAAGGTTATGAATATTGATCATCTATAAATTTATTAAAAGGGTTTATAAGTAAATTACAATCTACGAGCAGCTTAAAAACAAAGGCTTTAAGTATATTATTTCAATATAATATTTATTCAAAAAATGAAGGTAGAATTTTTTGCAAAGATGCTTAAATTTGCGGTTCTAAAAAAAGGACAATGAGATTACTTAAAGACAGTAAACTATATAGTATTTTCACTGGGACATGCCCAGTCTGCCATGGAGGAAAAATGTATATAGAACCTAATCCCTATAAGATTAGAAAGGTGTTGAAAATGCATGAACATTGTAGTCACTGCAATTTGAAGTTCAAAATAGAGCCTTCATTTTTTTATGGAGCGATGTATGTAAGTTATGGTGTGGGAGTTGCTATTGGTGTAGCTGTATTCATTATTTCTTATTTTTTCTTAAATCAAAATGAGCACATCACTTTCCTTGCCATCATTTTAGCTCTGGTTATAACTTTTCCAATAATACTACGAGTATCTAGGAATATATGGATCAATCTGTTCTTAACATATGATAAGAACACTATAGAAAAGGCCGAGAAGTCCTAATAAACTCTCTTGATATCCATTTGTTGTGGAATAGGTGTGCCTTTTTCTAAATAATCATATAGTACTTTTGAAAGAAAAGGCGCCATCAATAAGCCGTGAGTACCCAGTCCGTTAAAGAACGTAACTTGTGGACTATCAATATTGTTTCCTAGAAGTGGTTTTCGATCTCGTGTTGTAGGGCGCACTCCCGCTGTCTGTCCTACGACTTCAAAAGAACATTTAATCATTCGCTCTACTTTGGACAAAATCTGTTCGCGAGCCTTCGACGTTGTGTTTTCAGAAAAATCATCTCGATTATAGGTAGCTCCTGCTTTATATAGATCATCACCAAGTGGAATTATATAAACAGGTCCTTTTAAAAGCATCTCGAGTTTTAATTCAGGCGCATGTATAATTAAAAACTCTCCTTTATTAGGGATTATTGCGTCTTTAGGGAAAAATGGATTAAGTAAAACCTTAGGTCCTTCACAAAAGACAATTTTTTTAGCCACTATATCCTTGTATTCTACATGATCAGCTTCAATTTTAAGAGTAGAATATTCGAAATTTTCGCTTTTCAAATTTCCATAAGAAACAAGAAACTCTCTATAGACTTGCAACAACTTGTCTTTATGGATTTTTGCTGAGCCAACTACTTTTCCTAATCCAAAAGGCGCTAAAATATTTACATTTGTATTTGATACTGGATCGGTTACTAAATATTCTTGTAAGCTTTGTTTTCCACTCGCTACTGTCCAATTGTTTTGTTCTTCCGGGCTATGAAGTATCCGAAGAATGGAGGTATCTTGAAAAATATTAATTTTTAGCTTTGCTGAAAGGCTTAAATAAAATTGAACAGCAAATGGATAAAACTCAGAAGCATTCCAAGCAGCTGTAAACCGTTTAAGTATTGTTGGATTAAATATTCCACCTGATTTTGAGGTTGAACCAACACCTTCATCAAAAACTACAAACGTTTTGTTTTGTAGTTCTAATTGATTACAAAAACTAACGCCTGCTATACCGAAACCAACTACTATATAATCAACATTCTTCTTCGAGTACATTTATATAAATTTTTTAACATCAAAAAAACCCTTCAATTTCTCGAAAGAGATTGAAGGGTTTTTAAATTATATATAACTACATTAGAATTAATAATTCCATAGATCACTCTCGATATTACGAATCCTTTCTTTAATTCTATCAGATTCTAAGAGTTGCATCAAAGCATTATCTACGACGTAGTCTTTGATTTCTCTATCGCCATGCTCGTTATCTTCTTGATAAATTACGGAATTGAATCGTCTGGAATTTAATAAGTGGTCATAAGATATCGGTTGTGAGGTATTTAGTCTGTTAAAAGCCATTGCTTTATGAAGAACTTCTCTTGCAGCCGGGAACCACACCCAGAACAAATCAACTTTAGAATCCATTCCGTCATCTTCAAAAGCTTTTGAACGAGCTTCATTAGCTACAGGACAAATTCCTAATAGTCTATACTTAAGTTCACCTTGACGCTTATCTAAATACCAATATCCACGGATTTTATACTGTTGAATATCTCCTGCGTCTAATGTAAATCTTCTAATGAACTGTGGATCTACAACACCTTCAGCGTTGTATTGTTCAATTCCCATATCGGTAGTGTCACTATACACAATAGATGCAGAGAGATCATCTAAAGTTCTCTTCTCTCTAAAATATGAGTCAGCGTATATTTCAGTAATGTTTCCATTTCGAATATTTTTCACTAACACATCATATAGTGATCTTCTTTCTGGACCAATGTTGTTTGTATCAATAGGGTAATACAAAGGGAAGTTAATCCTTTCATCAAGGTCTATGATTTCCCAAGTAGTTTTAGACCATAATATATCACGCTCGTCCGTATATCCATAAGGCAAGGGTCCGTCATTATCTTTTTCAATCTGACTTTCAGTCTTTTTGCCTATCTCATCGGGTGTTCTAGCATTTAGGATGTTAACCTGAGCATTTACTCCGGAAAACAATCCGAGCGCTAAAACGCATAAAACAACATTTTTCAATCTCATACCAATAGTGGTTTAATTCTAGTTTGTCAATTCAATAAATACAGGAGAAATTTTCTTTAATTTATATCCAGAATTTCCTGTAAGGTTTGCATTTATATCAAAGATTTGAACGGTTTCACCACGTCCAGCTCTTCTTAGAGCTGCTTTAGCAGCACCATCAAGCTTATTACCATTAACTTTAATAGTAGGCTGACCTGCAACTTTAAAGCTAAATCCAGTTACTCGCAGGCTTAAATCAAAATCGAAGTCTACTAGTGCTGCACCAACACTTGCTATTTCAAGCCCTTGTCTTTGCATACGTACTGGTCCGCCGCCTCCGTCTTCACCACGAATTGTACCAGTTGGACGTGGAATATCTTTAATACGGAATTCAGCAGGTGTTCTTACACCTGATCCATCAGGAAGTGTACCACTTGCAGTAATGGTTACGGTTCTACCAGCTCCAGGGCGCATTACGTATTTACTTCCAGACACTTTTGAAAGTCCTGCACCAGAAGCATTAACTTTATTATCAGGAATTCCAGGTATAGATACTGTCATTGGATTATCTACACCACGATATACAACATTCATTTTGTCTGCTGCAATAACTGCTGAGTTAGGTTTAGATATAGTAGCGAAAGAAAGATTTACAGGTATTTCTGTATCTTTTCCGTCTTCAACGAATATCAGATTTCCTTCAATCACATGATCTCCTGGGCTTCCAGCACTAATATTAAGCTTCACTTTACCACCTTCAATAGTGTATTGATCTTCAGTTAATGGACGACCATCTAAAGTAAGTTCAACACGGTTTGGTTTTGTGTTTGGATCTTTTCGTCCTAAAACGATTCCACCATCAAATTGCTCGCCTGCATAGTATGCACTTTTAGAAGATTCTAAAAGTGTGTTATATTGAGTAAAAGACAAAGCAGCTGCTTGTTGGCCTGCTAACATATTTGAAAGAATTTCATTCTCCGTTGTCTTTACATCACTTTGCATTTGGGTTAGCTTAGTTCTTGACGCAACCATTGGAAAACCTTCATAATGATAGTTTAACCATGGCACAGTGAGATTATCTCTTGTTGTTTGTACAGGTTCTGTAGAGAATTTTTTAGCAACGTCTGCTGCAATGTTCGCATATCTTGGGTCATCACCAATAATAGCAAGAACACCCTCTTTATATCCTTTAATTTTATCTAAAAACTCTTGTCCGGCAGCAGTATACTTATCTCCGTTAAAGAATTTTTGATCTAAATGATCTGATCTATCTTGCATCTCATAGTTTTGAACTTCTTCAGGTTTTATTGTACTCATCATATCTGATTTAATACTTTCAATATAAGAGTCAAAATCCTTAGAGATTGCACTAAGTTGATCTGCTTTTTCCTTAACAGCACCGTACTGTTCAGGCTGTTCAGAAGCTTTAGTAGCTAAGTTCTCCATGAATGCTGTGTTACGAGCTTCTGCCGCAACATTTGATTCTGTCAATCGTTCGTTTAATAATCCGAAAGCAGACAGTACTTCTTTTGACATATTCAACGCCATCATCGCGATGAAAATCAAATACATCATGTTAATCATCTTCTGCCTCGGGGAAAGTTTTGCACCTGCCATAATTCTTTTTTAAAGATTAATATTAATTGTTAGTGAAAAACTAATCTTAGTTTTTGTTGGTCATAGCAGAAAGCATACCTCCATATACCCCGTTTAATGAAGAAAGGTTAGTTGCTAAGTTTTTCATTTGCTGTTGTAATTGTACAGCATTTGCAGAAATTTCTTGATTAGCTTCAGCTTGACGAGAAGTAGATTCTATTTGAACTTTATATAAGCTATTTAGAGAATCCATTTGTGCGGCAGCTAATGCCATTTCTTCACTATATTTTTTTGTTGATGCCATTGCCTCAGCAGTTGGCGCAATTCCTTTAGCAGCACCTTCAAATGAACGAATGCTATTGCTTAGGCTGCTCATTAAATCTGCGTCAATTTTAGCGTCTTTCAACATTTGATCTAGTTTTTTAGACAATTGACCTCCAGCTTCGCCTTCTTCAGCAGCTGTTTTCACTTGCGCTCTTTCTTTTGCACTTCCTCCAGCTAATTCTGGATATACTAAAGACCAATCTAAATCCTCCTCTACAGGCTCAAATGCCGAAATAGCGAAAATAATCGCTTCAGTTACAAGTCCAATAGTCAACAGCACGTTTCCACCGATACCTGCAATTTCGTAGTGAGTAATTTTAAATAATGCACCAATAATTACAATAGATGCTCCAAGCCCATAGGCCATTGCGAAAAGTCTCTTAGATGATTTTGAAGATTTTGCCATAATAAAATAGTTTAAATTGAGAGGTTTTAGTTAAGGTTATTTAAGTTTAAAAAGTAATTAGGTATGTATTATAGGTATTATCGAGCGTCGCCAAAATTTTGATTTAAAGTAACGTCTGTACCCATATAATCTTGCACGGTTCTAAAGCCGATATAACTTCTTGCAGAGTCTGCATACTCATAGTCACGAGTACCCACCTGTAGGAAATAAGCCACATCTTTCCATGAACCCCCACGAACTACCTTTCGCATATTGTCTTTATCGTTTACGTTAGGGTTCATAGTAGAAGTAAAGTCATAGGACGCAGGATCGTAGGATGAAGCCACCCATTCTGACACATTTCCTGCCATATTATATAGGTTATAACCATTTGGCTCATATGATCTAGCTTCTACTGTATACAAGGCTTGATCTGCCGCATAATCTCCTCGCAGCGGCTTAAAGTTAGCCATAAAGCAAGCACGGTCATTTTTAGTATAAGGTCCACCCCAAGGATAGGTTGCAGATTCTAAGCCGCCTCTAGCAGCATATTCCCATTCTGCTTCTCCTGGTAGTCGGAAAGAGTTCACATGGTTTCTCTTCTTAGATTTTTGATATGCATTCTTATACATTGTTCTCCATGCACAAAACGCTTTTGCCTGTTTCCAATTTACACCAACCACTGGGTAGTCACCATAAGCTTCGTGCCAGAAGTAATCATTATGCATCGGCTCGTTATAAGAATAATTAAAATCTCTAATCCATACAGTTGTATCTGGATAAATTTCTAGTTCTTCCTGCTTAATAAAGTCTTTTCTTCTTTTGCTTTTATCACGTGCAGCTGCCTCAATATCCATATATGTGTATTGGAATCTAAGTTTTGTAACGTCAATAGTTCTCTGTCCGTTGTAAGACTCTTCAATTGGGATATACATAGTATCCATAACTTCTGAATAGAACTCGTCAGGATATTTAGAAGTATCCCATATTAGCTTTACTTTATTATTCAGTTTTCTTCCTGCATAATAATCTTCTCCCATTCCGAAGTAGTTATCATACATATACTGCTCATAAGGAGTCATATCTTCATTTTCTTGGTCTAGAAAAGCGAATTCACCTATCCCTCCATCACCAGGAGTTGCTCCTTCTTCATCAGCCATAATAGCCAAGCGTAGTCTAACTATAGAGTCACGAACCCAATAAACAAATTGTCTATATTCAGAATTAGTAATTTCTGTTTCGTCCATATAGAAAGAACGAACCGTCACGGTTTTTGTTGGAGCATCATTAACCGCCACAAAATCGTCGTCACTTTTACCCATGATAAAAGATCCTCCAGGAACAAGAGTCATTCCATAAGGCTTCTCAGGGTGCCATTTCTTTCCCTTCACGCCGACGAGCTCCCCTCTGTCGCTAGAGTTACAGCTAAACAAAAAGGCAATAATCGCAGTTAATGCAAAAAACTTCTTCATAGGTATTTTAGTTAAATTTCGAATTTCGAAGGCGTAAACGTATTTATAATATTTTAAAAAAACAATTTTTTTTTGAAATGCACCCTCTATATTTCTTAAAGGCTAGTACAAATTACACTTCATTCTTACGGCGTGCCTTCAACCACCTTTCAGGAATTTCCTGATCACATGCACTTAAATATTCATCATAAGTACATGGTAAGAACGTTCTTCTTTTAATTTTATTATTGAGAGTTGAAATAATTGGGATTTCAATCCACCATCTTTCAGATTTATTACTCTTCTTGAAAACTAGATCAAAGTCTTCCACGGGAACAATATACGTAGTAAAAAGCTTATCATTGTCAAATTCATCGTCTTTTATACGGAAATTTACTCCCTCAATAAAATACCATAAAATTTGAGCTATAAGCATAGCTCCGCTTTTTTGGACCATAGAACCTCCTATCTCATAAACGCCGAAAGAGGTCACCTTATTACTTATACCAGCATATCGAGCAAGATTACATATCTCTCTCCCGTCAAATCCATTTGGACTGTTTGTGTTTTCATAACTAAGATCTGCGCTTTGTATAACAGACGCGTCTAAAGTTACTATATCAGCATCGCGCATTGCAGGCTCCACTAAAGTTATGTCTGCCGTTAATTCTCCAAGGCGATAAGCATCAAAAAACAGCTTATCCATCAATGCTATTTCCTCTGGAGGGTTAAAATAAGATTGATATCCAAGAACCGTATAATTAAAAAGATTATAAGGCTCATCCACGACAATCTTTCCTACATATGACTTATTGTTAATCGCCAAATCGGCGTTTCCTAAATCAAATCGATTGTCAATATTCACCATATTAACCATCTGACCGAATGTATCGTATGCTCGATATTGAGCGTAGACTAAATCTTGTCCAGCCCCCAAAATAAGCGGAATAATATTTTTCTGCAAAAGAGCTGAAACAACTGTCTTTAAAGCAAATCGACTGTCGGAAACACTATCGCCTTTAAGAATATCGCCTATATCAACAACTTTACTGTTCCAATTTCCTGGATATAGTGAATAAAACGCTTTCCTATAGGAATCGAAAGAAACGTAGCCATCAATATAGTCTATATTAGATCTATTCTCTTGAACTCCTAAAATTGCAAAAGTTACCCCTTGCAATTCAGGTAAGACTCCTTTTTGTTTATGAACTTGTATTTGTTTTCCGAGTGTTCCGTCTGAAAGCAATTCTTGATGCTCCAAAACCTCTTCGGAAACAGGAAATAAAAACTCTATCATTATTTTTTCTTGGCAGTAGTTTTCTTTTTAGCAGGAGCTTTACGCTTGGTTGCTTTTTTCTTCGGACTCTTTTTCTCCAAGATGTCTTTCACCTCTTCTAGAGTCATCTTTTCAACCTCAGTGCCTTTAGGTAGTTCAACTTTAGTTTTTCCTTTAATTATATTAAATCGTCCCCAACGGGCTTTTTCAATACGGATTTTTTCTTCTGGCCATTCTTGGATTAACTTGTCGATCTCCTTTTGTTTCTTATCTTCAATAAGCTCAACAATATCATTTTCAGAAAGGTTATCGAAATCATATTTTTTGTTCACATTAATGAACATATTATTCCATTTTAAATAAGGACCAAAACGACCAACTCCTTTTTGAACTGGCATATCTTCATAAGTATATATAGGTGCATCTGCTTTTTTCTTTTCTTCTATCAACTCTTTTGCAAAAGCCATATCTACGTCTAATGGATCCATCCCTTTAGGCAGAGAAATAAATGTCTTTCCAAATCGAACATAAGGTCCAAATCGACCATTATTAACTTGAACCTCCTCATCATCGTATACCCCCAAAGTTTTTGGAAGCTTAAATAAGTCCATTACTTCTTCATAAGTAACTAGGTGCAATTGTTGGTCAGGACGAAGGCTTGCAAATTTTTTATCCTCATCATCTGGAGCCCCTATCTGCGCCATAGGACCAAATTTCCCTAAGCGCACCAACACCACTCTTCCAGACTCAGGATCCTTTCCTAATATACGCTCACCACTTTCACGCTCTGCATTTTCTTCAACATTAGCCACCTGTGGATGAAAGTCTTTATAGAAATCCTTCATCATTTTGGTCCACTCTTGCTTCCCTTCTGCAATCTCATCAAAATCCTGCTCAACTTTTGCAGTAAAGTTATAATCCAGGATATTTTCAAAGTGTTCAACTAAAAAATCGTTTACAATCATTCCAATGTCACTTGGAACAAGCTTACCCTTATCTGATCCAACAACCTCTTTCAAGGTTTTATCTTTTATCTTATTGTCTTGGAGCGTAACCTGAAGATATTTCCTTTCGGTTCCTTCAACTGTTCCCTTCTCAACATAGTTTCTACTTATAATTGTCGAAATAGTTGGCGCGTAGGTAGAAGGTCGCCCAATCCCCAACTCCTCCAATTGCTTTACTAAAGCAGCTTCACTATACCTATAAGGTGGACGTGTAAATCTTTCTGTGGCTGTGATGTAATTATTTTCAAGAGAATCGCCTTTATTCATATTTGGCAACATTCCATCTTGTTCCTCTTCTTCAAAGTCGGTTCCTTCTAAGTACACTTTCAGGAAACCATCGAACTTGATCATTTCTCCGTTGGCTGTGAAATTTTCTGAAACTTTCTCTTCAGAGATTACATTGATTTTCACATTGGTTCGTTCCAACTTTGCATCACTCATTTGTGAGGCTAAAGTTCGCTTCCATATTAAATCATATAGACGCATCTGGTCACGTTCTCCTGTGATTTCATGCAAGCTCATATTTGTAGGACGAATAGCTTCGTGAGCTTCTTGCGCCCCTTTGCTTTTACCTTTATAATTCCTTGGCTTGCTGTATTCTTTACCATAGGAAGCTATAATTTCTTTTTCAGCGGCATTTTTTGCATCGTTAGAAAGATTAACGCTATCTGTTCTCATGTAAGTAATCAATCCTGCTTCATACAATCTTTGAGCAAGCGTCATTGTTTTACCCACAGAGAAATAAAGTTTACGAGCAGCTTCCTGTTGTAAAGTTGAAGTTGTAAATGGTGGCGCTGGAGATTTACTTCCAGGCTTTTTTGTTAAGTCGGAGATATTATATGAAGCTCCTATGTTTTTTCTTAGAAATTCTTTCGCTTCATTCTCGGTTTCAAAGTTTTTAGGGAGCTTAGCCTTAAACTTACTTCCATCTACCGTTGTAAATTCTGCGTCTACACGGTATGAACCTACAGGCTTAAAGTTTTCTATTTCTCGCTCACGCTCTACTATCAAACGAACAGCTACCGATTGTACTCTACCTGCAGACAGTCCGCCTTTTACTTTCTTCCAAAGCACAGGCGAAAGCTCATACCCCACCAAACGATCCAAAACTCTACGTGCTTGCTGAGCATTCACCAAGTTAAAGTCGATCTGACGCGGATTTTCAATAGCTTTCAAAATAGCTGTTTTAGTAATTTCATGAAAAACAATTCGCTTTGTTTTAGCTTTATCCAGTTTTAACTCTTCAGCTAAGTGCCATGCAATAGCCTCTCCTTCTCGGTCTTCATCACTTGCTAACCAGACCATTTCAGCTTTCTTAGATTGCGCCTTTAATTCGGCCACCAATTTCTTCTTGTCGCTGCTCACTATATATTTAGGAGTAAAATCCCCATCAACATCTACACCCAATTCTTTTGAGGGTAAATCTGCAATATGCCCAAAGCTAGAAGAAACCTTAAAATCCTTTCCAAGAAATTTTTCGATGGTTTTTGCTTTTGCAGGGGACTCAACTATTACTAAATTCTTCGCCATAAATTCTATTTGTTATGCGCACAAAAGTATAGGATTTTTTCCACACCAATGATTTAGAGTTCAAAATTTGAAAAACAACCCTTATAAACGCACCCTCTTACACCTATTAATTAGGGGGTTGGCGAATTTAAGTTTTATTTAAATTAAAAAACCTCTGGCACATTAACTTCAAATATTAAACACCTATTTAAGTACATCAACTACAAAAGACGCCTTTGACGAATTTATGTTTTTAAATATTTCATAAAAACCAATCTGACACTTTGTCACTGCATTCAATTAATTGTACCTTTGCAAGTCCAAGAAAAAGAATTCTGATTTATATGGAAAAGATAATTGATGAAAGTAAACAAGGAAGTACTTTAGTTCTAGAGAACAAAGGAGGTAACTCGAAGAAATTATATATTGAAAGTTATGGTTGTCAAATGAATTTCAGCGACAGTGAAATTGTGGCTTCCATACTTGCAGACCAAGGCTATAACACTACCAACCATCTGGAAGATGCAGATTTGGTTTTGGTTAACACCTGCTCCATTCGCGACAAAGCTGAACAAACTGTTAGAAAGCGTTTGGAAAAATACAATGCAGTAAAACGAGAGAACAACCCCAATATGAAAGTTGGTGTTTTGGGCTGTATGGCTGAGCGCTTAAAAGAAAAATTTCTTGAAGAAGAAAAGATTGTAGACATGGTGGTTGGTCCAGATGCCTATAAAGACATCCCAAACCTACTAAAAGAAGTTGAAGATGGTCGAGACGCAGTAAACGTAATCTTATCTAAAGACGAAACTTATGCCGATATATCACCAGTTCGATTAGGCGGTAATGGGATTACAGCATTTGTGAGTATAACCAGAGGATGCGACAACATGTGTACATTTTGTGTTGTGCCTTTTACACGTGGGCGAGAACGAAGCCGTGATCCTCATAGCATTGTGAGAGAGGTTAACGATTTAGCTGAAAAAGGCTATAAAGAAATCACTTTGCTAGG
Source organism: Aequorivita sp. (assembly GCA_035307265.1). Taxonomy (GTDB): domain Bacteria; phylum Bacteroidota; class Bacteroidia; order Flavobacteriales; family Flavobacteriaceae; genus Aequorivita. The sequence goes on along the minus strand of DATGMT010000174.1, from coordinate 25,900 downwards.
CCAAAATGTTGACAGCTACCTATGGTATGGAGGCGGACTGAAGAAAGACTTCAAAAACGCCACTGAAATGCAAAAAGCAACAGCTACAAATTTCGCACAACTATTAGAACTAGTAACCCTAGCGCAACCAAAAATGCGTATTCGTTTTTCCACAAGCAATCCTCAAGATATGACCGAGGACGTATTGCATGTTATGGCAAAGTATGACAATATCTGCAACTCCATTCACTTGCCAGTACAAAGTGGTAGCGACCGAATTTTAAAAGAAATGAATCGTCAACACACTCGCGAGGAGTATTTTGCTTTAATTGATAAAGTTCGCGAACTTATTCCTGATTGCGGAATCTCTCATGATATGATAGTAGGTTTTCCCACCGAAACAGAAGAAGATCACCAACAAACTTTAAGTTTGATGGAGTATGTGAAGTACGATTTTGGTTTTATGTTTATGTACTCTGAAAGACCTGGAACCCTTGCTGCAAGAAAACTAGAAGATGACGTTCCAGAAGAAGTTAAGAAAAGAAGGTTAGTAGAAATTGTAGACCTTCAGCGTGAACATAGTGCATTCCACACCAAAAAAATGGTTGGCAAAACTGTAGAAGTCCTCATAGAACGTGAGTCTAAAAAAAGTGACTTAGAATGGAGCGGAAGAACACCTCAAAACACCGTTGTTGTTTTCCCAAAAGAAAATTACAAACCAGGTGATTTTGTTGACGTAAAAATCATTGATTGTACAACTGCCACTCTAATAGGAGAAGCAGTGGGTTACTCTGAAAATCATTAGGTTACACGATATTTTATAGGTATTTTTTAACTTAGGCTGAATTGAATCAATTTTACAAACCATATAAATTACGGAAAACTTTTCCCTTCTTTTTACAGTAGGCATATTGTTTTTATCGTGTTCAAACAATGATGAGATCTTAATGCCTGATGAACAAAATACTCAGCTAAAAATTAAAAAATTCACAAAAAAATATCTGTCAATGCAAATGAAAGCCTTGACAGTCACTTGTTAGAATATTATTAAGTTTAAAGACATAAGATTCCCCACCTTAACAGGAAGTTATTATGGAAAATATACAAGCAATAAAACAACGATTTGGAATTATAGGAAATGACCCTAAGCTTAATCGTGCTGTAGAAAAAGCTATTCAAGTGGCTCCAACAGACATTTCAGTTTTAGTTACTGGTGAAAGTGGCGTTGGTAAAGAAAGTATTCCAAAAATAATTCACTCACTTTCCCATAGAAAGCACGGAAAGTACATAGCTGTAAACTGTGGAGCAATTCCTGAAGGAACCATAGACAGCGAGCTTTTCGGTCACGAAAAAGGAGCTTTTACAGGTGCAACTGCAACCCGTAGCGGATACTTTGAAGTAGCAGATGGCGGCACAATTTTTCTAGATGAAGTTGGTGAACTTCCATTACCTACACAAGTGCGACTACTTCGTGTGTTGGAAAACGGAGAATTTCTAAAAGTTGGGTCGTCAAAAACTCAAAAAACCGACGTAAGAATTGTCGCTGCGACAAACGTGAAAATGAATGAAGCAATTGAAAAAGGAAGGTTCCGAGAGGATTTATATTATAGACTAAGCACTGTGGATATAAACCTACCTCCACTTCGAGAGAGACAGGAAGATATTCATTTGCTCTTTAGAAAATTTGCTGCAGACTTTGCTCAAAAATATAAAATGCCAACAATTCGTCTAGATGAGCAGGCCATAGACTTGCTTCTTAAATATCGATGGGCTGGAAACATTAGACAGCTAAGAAACGTTGCAGAGCAAATTTCAGTTTTAGAACAAACTCGTGAAATATCATACAACACGCTGAAGCACTATCTTCCAGACATGGGGAGTAATCTACCTGCAATTATCAGCTCTAAAAAGTCTGAAAGCGACTTTAGTAGTGAGAGGGAGATTTTATATAAAATCCTTTTTGATATGAAGCGTGATGTCAACGACCTGAAGAAACTCACTTTAGAGTTGATGAAAACAGGCAGCGCTTCAAAAGTGAAGGAAGAACAATCCTCACTAATAAATAAAATCTATTCAGAAGATCACAATGTAGACAAAGAACTAGCAGATATTATTGAAGCAAACGAAGCTGAAGAAAGTTCTGAAGTACAAGTTTTCAGTATTCCAGAGCACACTCCAGAAAAACACATAGATAAATATGAATATGCTGAAGAAATAGAGGAAGAAGAAAACCTTTCGCTTCAGCAAAAAGAATTGGAGTTAATTAAAAAGTCTCTTGAAAAATATAACGGCAAACGCAAGGACGCTGCTGAGGAACTAGGAATTTCTGAAAGAACTTTATACAGAAAAATTAAACAATATAACTTGTAGTAAGTCTAATTATAAATCCATCATTTGAAAATTAGTATGTCAAAATTTTTCAGTATTTTATGTTCATTAGTTTTAGTAGTTACGCTTCAAGGGTGTGGTGCATATTCTTTTACTGGAGCCGATATAAACTATAACACCACCAAAACTGTTCAGGTAAATTACTTTCAGAATAATGCGCCAATTGTAGAGCCAGGAATAGCTAGAAATTTTACGCAAAAACTTCAAGATTTACTATTAAATCAAACCAATTTAGACTTAGTAAACAACAACGGCGACTTGGTGTATGAAGGTGAAATAACACAGTATTACATTGCCCCAATTACAGCAACTTCAGACAGTAGAGCTGCACAAAACCGTCTTACAATTACAATTAACGTTCGATTTTACAACACTAAAGAACCACTAAAAGATTTTGAGCAAAACTTTAGTTTCTACTATGATTATCCAGGAACAACACAATTAACTGGCTCAAAGCTTGAAAGTGCTGTCGAAATAATTTTTGAACGACTAACTCAAGATATATTTAATAAATCATTAGCCAATTGGTAACATTACTGAATTTCTAAAATTGAATATAGAACACTTTACATATCTTCTTGCCAACCCTCAGAAAATAACTTCTGGAGATGTTACTGAATTAGACCATCTATTACAGAAATATCCTTATTTCCAGAGTGCCCGAGCACTTCAGTTAAAAGGTTTAAAAAATCAGGAGAGTTATAGGTATAATGACGCATTAAAACTTACAGCTGCTCACACCACAGATCGAGATATTCTTTTTGAATATATTACTTCAGAAAAATTCATTCAAAATGAAATTTCAAAATCCATATTACAACACGACACTTCTGTTTTAGATATCGAAGTTTTTTCTGAAGATATTTCTGAAGAAGTAAGCATTGAAGAAAACGAGAAGTTTGATAAAGAAAAAAAGAAAGCAGAAGCCATATTAAACCCCGATCTATTTGAAAGGAAAGTTGCTTCTATCACTAATCTTGTTGAGGATGAAGAGCCAAAATCTAAAGAGGAAAAAGGTACAAAACCAGAATTAGATACGGACAGCCCTCTGGAGTTCACAAAAAATGACACCTATTCTTTTTCAGAATGGTTAAAACTGACAAAAGCAAAGCCAATTGAGCGCTCTAAAAAAGAGTCTACAACAGAAGAACCACAGAAGGATGAAAAGGATCGTAAGTTTGAACTTATAGACAAGTTTATTCAAGAACGTCCTAAAATAATACCCGAAGCTAATTCTGGAGATCAATCACAGAAAGCAAGAATTAGCAATGAAACTAAAAATTTGGTCGCTTCCTATACACAAGCACCTGATTCACTGATGACCGAAACTTTAGCCAAGGTTTATCTTCAACAAAAGAATTATAAAAAGGCAATTCAAGCATATAAAATATTAATTTTGAAAAATCCCGAAAAAAGTGGTTTCTTTGCAGACCAAATTCGGGCAATAGAAAAACTGATTAATCCAGAAGCACAATGAGTACGTTTACAATATTTCTAATTTTGATAATGATAGTGGCCTTTTTACTGGTCGTAGTTATAATGGTTCAAAACCCAAAAGGTGGTGGACTTTCATCTTCGTTTGGAGGTGGCGGTGGCGCACAAATTGGTGGTGTTCAAAAAACCAGCGACTTTTTAGATAAAAGTACATGGACACTAGCTACTATTATGTTAGCTTTAATTCTTTTTTCGAATGTTTTTATCATGGGAGGACGATCAATTCAATCAAAAACGTTTGATCAAAATGCACTTCCTGCGGTTCCAACTACTGAAACCACACAACCAACTACAGATACTCCAGAGTAAATCACTCTTGACAATATTTCAGAAACACCGATCTATTCATTAAATAGGTCGGTGTTTTTTTATGCCTATTAACTCCTTGATTATTCTGATTTAAAAAGTTCAATTATAGAAGATTTAGAGAGAAATACATCCTAACTATAATTTAAAAAACCGCTAAATACTTTGAATTTCTGACAAGCTGACATTTTTACTACAAGAATCTGTCAGGAAAGTGCAGTGGCATAGTTTCTGCCTATTAGCTACCTACAGTTTAAAAGTTTAACCCATCTGCGAAAAGCAGATAAAAAACAATATAAAAATGGCATTAAAAATTCAACCGCTTTCAGACCGCGTTTTGGTAGAGCCACAAGAAGCTGAAACCAAAACTGCTTCAGGGATTTACATTCCAGATTCTGCTAAAGAAAAACCACAACAAGGAAAAGTAGTTGCTGTAGGAAAAGGTAAAGAAGACCACAAGATGACCGTTAAGGTTGGAGACACTGTCCTTTACGGAAAGTACTCTGGCAGCGAACTTAAGTTTGATGGTAAGGATTACTTAATAATGCGTGAAGACGATATTTTAGCAATCATTTAAATTAAAGCCGTTTATTTTCTATTTAAAGAGAATTCAAACGGATTTTTTAATTCAAAATATTAATCAAACAGTCTCTTGATTCTATCAGGAGTTTAACTTAAAATTTTAAAACAAATGGCAAAAGAAATAAAATATGACATCGAAGCACGCGACGGTATTAAGCGTGGTGTTGATGCATTAGCAAATGCAGTGAAAGTAACCTTAGGCCCAAGAGGTCGAAATGTAATTATTGGAAAATCTTTTGGTGGACCTCAAGTTACTAAGGATGGTGTTTCAGTTGCAAAAGAAATTGAGCTTGAAGACGAGCTAGAAAACATGGGTGCTCAGATGGTTAAGGAAGTTGCTTCCAAAACCAATGATTTAGCAGGAGATGGTACTACTACCGCTACTGTATTAGCACAAGCTATTGTTAAAGAAGGACTTAAAAACGTTGCAGCAGGGGCAAACCCAATGGCGTTAAAAAGAGGAATCGACAAAGCTGTAGGAGCTATTGTTGCAAACCTTGAAAAACAAACAACAAAAGTTGGTAACTCTTCTGAAATGATCAAGCAAGTAGCGGCTATTTCATCTAACAATGATGAGCAAATAGGCGACTTAATTGCTAAAGCTTTTGATAAAGTTGGAAACGAAGGTGTTATTACTGTTGAAGAAGCAAAAGGAACTGAAACTTACGTTGACGTAGTTGAAGGAATGCAGTTTGACCGTGGATATCTTTCTCCATACTTCGTAACAGATACCGAAAAAATGCAAACTGAATTGGAAAACCCAATGATTTTGCTTTATGATAAAAAGATTTCTTCAATGAAAGATTTACTTCCTGTACTTGAGCCAGTGGCACAACAAGGAAAATCTCTTTTAATCATTGCTGAAGATGTTGACGGAGAAGCTTTAGCTACCTTGGTAGTAAATAAACTTCGTGGTTCATTAAAGATTGCTGCTGTTAAAGCTCCAGGATTTGGTGATAGAAGAAAAGCAATGTTAGAGGATATCGCTATTTTGACAGGAGGAACTGTTATTGCTGAAGAGCGTGGATTCACTTTAGAAAACGCTACAATCGACATGCTTGGTTCTGCTGAAACTGTTACAATAGACAAGGACAACACTACTATCGTGAACGGTTCAGGCGACAAGAAAAACATTGAAGGTCGTGTAAACCAGATTAAAGCACAAATCGAGTCTACAACAAGTGACTACGATAAGGAAAAGTTACAGGAGCGCTTAGCTAAACTAGCTGGTGGAGTTGCTGTTCTTTATGTTGGTGCAGCTTCTGAAGTAGAAATGAAAGAAAAGAAAGACCGCGTAGACGACGCACTTCACGCAACCCGTGCAGCAGTAGAAGAAGGAATTGTTGCTGGAGGTGGAGTTGCTTTAGTTCGTGCTATTGACATCTTAAAGAAAATTTCGACTGATAGCTTAGATGAAACAACTGGAGTGAACATTATTGCTCGTGCAATTGAAGCTCCACTTCGCACTATTGTTGAAAACGCAGGTGGTGAAGGATCTGTTGTAATCAACAAAGTATTGGAAGGAAAGAAAAACTTCGGTTACGACGCTAAGTCTGACCAATATGTGGACATGTTAAAAGCTGGAATCATCGATCCTAAAAAAGTGACACGTGTAGCACTTGAAAATGCTGCTTCTGTTGCTGGAATGATTCTTACTACCGAGTGTGCTTTAATTGAAATTAAAGACGAGAATGCTGGAGGCGGAATGCCAGGAGGCATGGGTGGTGGAATGCCGGGAATGATGTAAAAATCAGCACCTAGTATTCAGTACAAAGTAAATTAGTAAACCTCACAGGTCTCAAAGATCTGTGAGGTTTTTTTCATTTTTATATATTTTACAAAATGAGAAATGCAATCTCATCTATGGCCAAAAAATTAAAACCATTTTAATTTTAAACATATAGTTACATTTGGATATCCTAAAAGTGAAAATTAGTTTGAACCATAAATCGACTTACAAAAAACTTGAATTTCATTAAAACTTATAAAAATCCAATTCTCGTTGCTTTAGTGTCGATTGTACTTTACTTAGGTTTTGCGTATAATTTAGAGCGCAGTGAGTTCGTAAAGCTCATTTGTCTTTATTCTGCGCTGTTTTTCACTTCTTATCTATTCATAGAAAAGTATCTCTCACGACATCCAAAGAATTTTTGGGTTTTAGCGAGTATTGGAATTATTTTTCGATTAGTTTTTATTAACGCGATTCCGAATCTTTCGCAGGACTTTTATCGCTTTTTATGGGATGGCAGATTGTTAATTCAAGGGTTTAGTCCGTATTTATTTACACCCGCCACATCATCTGCGTTTGCCGTAACAATAGCACAATCACAGGAGTTAATTGAAGGAATGGGTGCGCTTAATGCAAGTCACTTCAGTAATTACCCTCCAGTCAATCAGATGTTCTTTGCTATTGCTGGGCTGTTTGCTGGGAAAAGTATTTTAGGGTCCGTTATTGTTCTTCGAATGGTGATTATTTTGGCAGATGTAGGTATTCTCTACTTCGGAAAAAAAGTATTAGAGCAATTAAACCTTCCTGTGAAAAATATTTTCTGGTATTTCTTGAACCCTTTTATCATTATTGAACTTACAGGAAATCTACATTTTGAAGGAGTGATGCTTTTCTTTTTTGTGTGGGCATTGTATTTACTATTCAAGAGAAAATGGTTTTGGGCGGCGGTTTTAATCGGTCTTTCTGTTTCGGTGAAATTGCTGCCGTTATTGTTTTTGCCATTGATTTTGAAATACTTTTCAGTTAACAATCAAACCCCAAAGGTTTTGAAATCCTTTGGGGTTTCTATAGAAAAACTATCCAAGTTTTACTCAATTATAATAATAACAGTAGTCCTTACTTTTCTCCCTTTTCTCTCCTTAGAGTTCATTCAAAACTTCGCAGCTACCATCGGACTTTGGTTTCAAAACTTTGAGTTTAACGCGAGCGTTTATTACATAATTCGATGGATTGGATTTCAAGTTGTAGGTTGGAATATTATTGGAACTGTTGGAAAAATACTGCCAATGATAGTTGTGCTTTTTATTCTAGGTCTTTCATTCCTTAAAAAGAATAGCACACCTCAACAGTTAATTACATCAATGCTACTCGCAGTATCTTTTTACTTTCTAATATCTACAACCGTACATCCGTGGTATATTGCTACTCCACTTATCCTTTCGGTTTTTACCAATTATAAATTTCCTGTTGTATGGAGTTTTGTGGTTATCCTAAGTTATTCAGCGTATGGAAAAGAAGGATTTGATGAAAACTTATGGTTGGTAGCTTTAGAATATTTTACAGTTATTGCAGTTGCTGCATGGGAATTTACTCGTTTCAAAAAGCATGTTGGAGAAGAAAAACTGCTAAACTGCTGAGCGAAAAAAATAATCTAAAATTACTTTTTTTAATATCAATCCTTACCTACTAAGATTCAAAAATCGATAATAGACATAAGATTTGTTTCTAAATAACTCAATAATTAAGCTAGATTACTTAAATGCGGTTTGGAGTTTTCAAACCTCAAGGAGTAGCATAACAACAAGGTTTTACATATTGAAAATGTTTTAAGCACTCCATATTCTTGGCTAAAAAGAATTTTCTATATTTTAATTTCACTCTAATGTTTTCATATAATTATCTGAAAAAGAAATAGTTAAAAAGTTGGAAAACCGAATAAAAAAGTATAAATTTATACTTAGTTTAATGTAAATTAATACTGTTATGGAAAAGCAATATAAAACCCCCGATAAGACAAACTACGTCAATGAGGCCCCTACATATTTTTACGATGGAAACCTAGCTATTCCCTTAGTTGATATGACTTCCTTTCAGAAAATGCAGATAGTTCGGGATGGGGTTACCAAAACCTATTTAACCAAACTCAAAGAAGAAACTTCTCTCGACTACGATGCTTTAGCACAAGCATTATCCGTAACGCGCTCCACGCTTATCAATAAGAAAGGCGATCAAAAGTTTAGCGATCATATTAGCGAGCGAATTATTGCTGTGGCTGAAATCTATTCATTCGGCTACGAGGTATTTGAAGACAAAGACAATTTCAATCAATGGATGTTTTCTTCAAATCAAGCCCTTGCAGGATCAAAACCTTTTGAGCTTATGGACAATCAATTTGGCCGTGAAGAAGTTCGAAACCTAATTGGCCGTATTGCTCACGGCGTATTTTCATAATTATGAAAGTTTATAGAATAACAAAAACAAAATATGCCGAAGATTTAAGCGGTACAGGAGCAAAACTCTATGGGGGAAGATGGAATCATATTGATTCCGCTTGTATCTATACTGCCGAAAGTCGCGCTTTGTCTGTTTTAGAGTATGCTGTTAATATAAACATAGACTTTATCCCTCGTGCCCTTAGTTTATGTGTTTTTGAAATAGATGAAAGCCAAGTTTTTTCATTTAAACAAGAGGATTTACCAGGAAACTGGAGAGAAACTCCTGCACCAAAATCAACTAAGGATTATGGGACACAATTTTTAAAGAGCAACAAGCCTATCTTAAAAATTCCGTCCATTATAATTCCTGAAGAATTTAATTATTTAATAAATCTTCAAGTAGCTAAATTGAGTTTCAAACTAGTTGAAATAAAGGATTTCGTCTTTGATTTACGAATAAAGAAAAAGTAATTATCTTGACTACAACAGAAACTATGTATTTACTTTTTCACTCGTTCTATTTTGTAGAAATCTTTCCTTCTATCTTTTAAGTTTCTAACTGCTCCAAAAGTATGAAGCTCACGAAGTAAATCAATATCGACATCAGCAACCAATATCATTTCGGTGTTTGGTGTTGCTTCAGCTTTAATTCCATTACTTGGGAAGGCGAAGTCACAAGGAGTGAATACAGCACTCTGAGCGTACTGTATGTCCATATTATGCACTTTTGGAAGGTTACCCACACTTCCAGCTATAGCCACGTAACATTCGTTTTCTACGGCTCTAGCTTGTGCACACAATCTAACACGTGAATATCCATTTTGAGTATCTGTTAGGAAAGGAACAAAAAGTATGTCCATTCCATCATCATCAACTAGAAGCCTAGAGAGCTCAGGAAATTCAACGTCGTAGCAAATGAGAATTCCTATTTTCCCACAATCAGTATCGAAAGTTTTTAGTGTATTTCCATTGACCATTCCCCACACTCGCTCTTCGTCTGGTGTTACATGAAGTTTTTCAAATCGCTCGACACTTCCATCTCTTCTACATAAATAACCAACGTTATATAGTTTTCCTTTTACCACTTCAGGCATGCTTCCTGTAATGATATTAATATTATATGAAATTGAAAGTTGAGACATACGCTCCTTAACCTCCTTAGTATGTGTTGCTAATTCGCGAATAGCATCTGGCTCTGACATGTGATTATACTCAGCCATAAGCGGAGCATTAAAGAACTCTGGGAAAAGCACAAAATCGCAGTGATATCCTGCAACACTATCAATAAAGTATTCGGCTTGCTGCATTAGGTCTTCCATTCCGGCATAGTTTCGCATTTGCCACTGAATTAAACCTAATCGGACTATACTTTTTACTTGTTGTGGTTTTGGTTTTTTTAGAGGTTTGGTATAATAAATATTATCCCACTCCATCAAAACTGCAAACTCTCCAGAAGCTTTATCGCCTTCTAAATATCCTTTAAGCACTCTAACGGGATGGAAGTCGTTAGACATTTGGAAGTTTAGAACAGGATCGTCTATTTGTCTTCTTCGAACTCTGTCTATATATTGTTTTGGGGAAAATTTATCTTTATGAAGGTGGTAGTTTGGCATCCTTCCTCCAAAGACAATGCTTTTCAACTCTAGGTTTTCACATAATTCTTTTCGATAATCATATAAACGACGGCCTAGTCTTAGACCTCTAAAATCAGGACGAATAAAAACGTCTATTCCATAAAGAACATCTCCTTCAGGGTCATGGATTTTAAATTCTGGATCGCCAGCAACATCCATATAAGTGTGCTTCTCCCCTAACTCATCGAAATCAACAATAATAGAAAGAGCACAACCTGCTATCTCTCCATCTGCCATGATTACTACTTGACCTTCTGGAAAAATATCTATTAGATTTCCTATTTCTTCTAGTTTCCAATAACTATTTGGCATTCCACCATAAGACTGGATGGTTGCTTTTTTGAGTTCTTCATAGTCCTTGAGAGTAAGGAATTTCAGCTCTATATTGTCGATCTTTTTTGAGTCCATAGGAATAAGAAGGTCTTTAGCATTTTATTTAAAAATGAATATCAAAAGTAAATTTTGAGTAAAAATTGAAATCGCCTTTGACCGCAGCCAAAGGCAATTTCTTAAAAGTTATTTATACTATTTGAACTCATGAAAACTCGTTTCATAAGTCAATTACATTTCTAGCACGTAGGCGAAAATTAGAGGTGCTACTATGGTTGCATCGCTTTCGATGATGAATTTAGGTGTGTCTATATCCAATTTACCCCAAGTAATTTTCTCATTAGGAACGGCTCCAGAATAGCTTCCAAAACTAGTTGTTGAGTCGCTGATTTGGCAGAAATAACTCCAGAAAGGAGTGTCTGTTCGTTCTAAATCTTGATATAGCATAGGCACCACACAAATTGGGAAGTCACCAGAAATTCCTCCTCCTATTTGGAAAAATCCAATTCCATTTTTGGAGTTTTCAGTGTACCAATCTGCAAGGAAGGTCATATACTCAATTCCACTTTTCATAGTAGAAGCTTTCAATTCACCTTTCATAACATAGCTAGCAAAAATATTTCCCATTGTACTGTCTTCCCATCCAGGGCAAACAATAGGAAGGTTTTTTTCTGCTGCAGCATACATCCAAGAGTCTTTAAGATCTATTTCGTAGTGCTCTTCCATTACACCGCTAAGCAAAAGCTTATACATATATTCGTGTGGAAGATATCTTTCTCCTTTAGCTTCGGCATCTTTCCATATTTTGATGATATGTTCTTGAATTCTTCTAAAAGCTTCTTCTTCTGGAATACAAGTATCTGTTACTCGATTCATCCCTTTTTGCATCAAGTCCCACTCATCTTGAGGAGTCAAATCGCGGTAGTGAGGAATTCGTTTATAGTGGCTGTGAGCAACCAAGTTCATAATATCTTCTTCTAGATTTGCTCCTGTACAAGAAATGATTTGAACTTTATCTTGGCGAATCATTTCAGCAAAAATCTTACCTAATTCTGCAGTACTCATTGCTCCTGCAAGGGACACCAACATTTTAGATCCATTTTGAAGCTGAGCTTCATAAGCCTTTGCTGCATCAACTAAAGTCGCTGCGTTAAAGTGTAAAAAATATTTTTCGATAAACTGGGTTATAGCCCCTTTATTAGTACTCATCTTCTTCTGTATTAAATTTACTCCCTATAGAACGGGGATTGATTTCATTAAAATTATTATCGTATTCGTCTTCTTCGTCTGTATCGGCAAACTTATAGCTCAACATTTTATAGTAAAGTTTAGCAGCTAAAAAGTCAGAAGCACCATCATGTTCATTCGGGCATAGTTCAACTATATCAAAGCCCACAACATTTTTCTCTTCAAAAACCTGCTTTAGGAAATCTAAAGTTTCATACCATAGCAATCCTCCTGGCTCTGGAGTTCCAGTTGAAGGAAGAATTGATGGGTCTAAGGCGTCTAAATCAAAAGTGATAAACACATTATCTCCTAGAGCTTCGATTACTTTATCTACCCAGTATTCATCTTTTACCATATCATGAGCGAAAAACACTTTCTCTTCGTCCATAATTGTAGTTTCAGAAACATCCATACTTCTGATTCCAACTTGAACAAGGTTGGTTGTTTGGCTTGCTTCATAAACTGCACATGCGTGGTTGCACTTGCTACCTTCATACTCTTTTCTTAAATCGGCATGAGCGTCGATGTGAAGCACAGTAAGATTATCGAAACACTCGCTAAATGCTCTAATCGAACCTATAGAAATACTGTGTTCTCCTCCAAAAAGAGTTACAAACTTATTCCTCTTGATGTATTCCTTAGTGGTTTTATGCACTGCATCTACCATTGCTTCTGGCGATGAATTTTCGGTAATTGCATCAGCTAGATAAACCCCCTGTTTATAAACTTCGGTTTGGGTTTCAATGTCATAAAGCTCCATGTTTTCTGAAGCGTCTAAAAAGGCCTCAGGACCTTTGTCTGCACCTTTTTGCCATGTGCTAGTTCCATCATAAGGAACTGGGATCAATACAATCTTCGAGGTTTCCAGGACCGCATATTTTTGCGGAATTCCTGCATAAGTTGTGGTTTTCATTTATTAATAAACATTAGGATTTATGTTCGATTTCACAATTTGGAAAATTTATTTGTAACCTAAAATCTGCAATAATTGTTCGCTAGTTTGTTGTTCTGCAAATAGCTCGGTGGTTATATTTCCATCTTCATCGCGGTCTATCAAAATATGCTTTGGAGTTGGAATTAAACAGTGTTGCAAACCACCATATCCACCGATAGTTTCTTGATATGCTCCAGTATTAAAGAAGCCAATATACAGAGGTTTTTCTCTTTTAAACTTCGGCAAATAAATAGCTGCCATGTTTTGCTCACTGTTGTAATAGTCATCACTATCACACGTTAATCCTCCCAACAAAACTCTTTCATATTCGTCGTTCCATCTGTTGATTGAAAGCATGATAAATTTCTTACTAATTGCCCATGTATCTGGCAAGGTCGTAATAAAAGATGAATTTATCATATTCCATTTTTCACGGTCGTTTTGCTGTTTTTGGTATAAAACTTCATAGATAGCTCCACCACTCTCTCCAACTGTGAAACTTCCAAACTCAGTGAAAATATGTGGCACAGGAACATCGGCTTCTGCACACGTAATGTTTATCTGGTTTATAATTTCATCAACCATGTACTGATAATCATACTCGAAGTGTAGAGAGTTTTTTATTGGGAAACCTCCTCCAATATTCAAGCTATCTAGTGATGGACAAATCTTTTTAAGACGCACATATACTTTTAAACATTTCACCAATTCGTTCCAATAGTAGGCTGTATCTCGAATTCCCGTGTTAATGAAAAAATGGAGCATCTTGAGATCCACTTTGTCATTGTTTTTAATTTGATCTTCGTAAAAAGGAATTATGTTTTTATATCCAATTCCTAATCGCGAAGTATAGAACTCGAATTTCGGCTCCTCTTCCGAAGCAATTCTAATTCCAACTTGAAAGTGATCATTAATACTATCTGTTAACAGGTCAATTTCCTCATAGTTATCTATAATTGGAATACAGTTTTCATGACCATCATTGATAAGTCTAGCTATATTTTCAATATAACGTTCACGTTTAAACCCGTTACAAATCACATAAGTTTTGTCTGTGATTTTTCCAGAAGCCTTTAAACTTTCAACAATATCGATATCAAAAGCCGAAGAGGTTTCGATATGGATGTCGTTTTTCATCGCTTCATCAAGCACATGTTTGAAATGTGAACTTTTGGTACAGTAGCAATAGTTATATGTTCCTTTATAGTTGTTCTTTTTTATTCCTTCGGCAAACCACTTCTTGGCTAGATTTATATTCTCAGAAATCTTAGGCAAGTAAGTAAACTTCAAAGGAGCTCCATATTTCTCAACTAAGCCCATAAGATCAATTCCGTGGAATTCAAGTCCGTTTTCACCTAGTTGGAACTCTTCCTGAGGGAAGTAATAAGTTTGATTTATTAAATCAATATATTTAGTATTCATTCTTTAAAGTTTATTAATCAAAGAAAATTAGAGATACTCGCTGACAATCCCTCGAAAAGGATAAAGTATAACAAAATATTAACTTGAATTTCAATTGTGAATGGGCGAGAGTTAAATAGTGAGAGTTACACCTTTTCTCTTCAGAAAGAAGTTAGATGTTATGACCATAGCAGTTATATGCATTTAGCTTTCAAATTTTATAAATTAAATTTATAAGCAAGGTTCACTACCATTTTAGGAGTATACAAATGTGTATAAAATATTTTAATTTACAACCAATGAAATAAAACATTTCACTAATCTACAACATACTAAAGAGGCTCAGCTCTTTATCTGTCAAAATTCTATAGCGACCTCTTGGAAGGTCTTTCTTAGTCAAAGGCCCTAGTGTTACGCAATCTACCTTCATAACGTCATACCCTAAGTGACTAAAAATATTTCTTATCACGCTATTTCCTGTATGCCTAATTTTTAATCCCACTTCACTTTTAGGTGCATTGTCAACATAGCTTATTTCTTCGACAGATATTTCTTTGCCGTCGATGGTTAGTCCTTCTTTAATCTTCTTTAGATGCTCCATTTTAAGATTTTTATCGAGTTCTATATGGAACAACCTTGCGATACCTTTTTTGCTAAATTTCTGCACAAACTCATCGTCATTTGTAAACAAAAGAAGTCCAGTAGCATTTCGCCCTAATCTACCAAAAGGCCGAATTTTTGCTGTAGTTGCATTTGCCACCAAGTCCATAACAGTCATACCTTTAGCATTGCTTTCGGTTGTTGCAAAGCCCTTTGGCTTATTCAATAACACATACGTATTAGGCTCAGGGTTTAATCGTCTTCCATCAAAACGAACTTCGTCTGATGTTTGTACCATATACCCCATTTCATTAACGATTTTACCGTTAACAGAAACCAATCCGGTTGCAATAAAAGTATCGGCTTCACGACGTGAACACACGCCACTATTTGCTATATATTTATTTAAACGAATTCCCTTTCTAGGATTACTAGGCTGTTGTGGCTTTGGAGATTTACCTCGAATGCCAATTTCTTTACCTTGTTTATCAAATTTTAGCATAGGTTTTCCCTTTGCATCAGGATTTCGATTAAATTTCTTTTGGGATGAATCAGATTTTGATGGAGCACTTCCTCTTGCACTACTTCCTTTTCGCGGTGTGTTACTTCCACGACCTGAAGCTTTTCCTTTATCTCTTTTATCTTGTTTGCTCATATTAAATTTTTTGCAAAGGTACGCAAAGAGAAAATGTTTTTGAGAAGTATTTTTAACATGAATATTTTTTAAATATTTTGAATTAGTCGTGTCCGGCTAAGACATAAGATTGTTGCGTTAATAGACGTGAGACAATAGACTCACCTCTTAACATTTTGACAATCAGGTTAATTTAATTAAGCATTCTTCTTAGCTTTCAAGCCTTAGCGGTGAACATAATAGCAAGGTGTATCTTAATGCAATCGTTTAAAGTTCTCGTGCTCTCGGGTTAAACAGAGGTTTGTAATATTTTAATAGTACAACAGTGATCTTGAATCAAATTATCAAAACTTATTCATTATTAGTCACCTACAAATAGATTGATAATTTGTGTTTTTACCCTATTATTTGACGAAGTAGTAACAAGTAGTCACTGCGATTCTTTATAAAATCGAGACCCGAAATGTCTATTATTTTGATATTATCTGAATGCTGATTTTTTATGAACTCTAAATATCCTGCGTTCAATTTTTGAAGATATTCTGGTTGAATACCCTGTTCGTATTTACGACCACGCTTTTTAATATTCTCTAAAAGTCGCTCTGTGTTTTGATATAGATAAATATACAAATCAGGTTTAGGTAAATCCTTATGCATCATTTGAAAAAGCTTCTTATACAATGCATATTCTTCCTCTTGCAATGTTATACTCGCAAATATTAAAGATTTATTTACGTCATAATCAGAAACAACTAAATCTGTAAAGAGGTCAATTTGCGACGTATCATCTACCAACTGTTGATATCGATCAGCTAGGAAAGACATTTCGAGTGGAAAAGCATAACGAGCACTGTCTTGATAAAACTTTGGCAGAAATGGATTGTCTTTAAAGCGTTCCAAAATAAGTTTTGCATTAAAATCTTCAGAAATTTTAGTTGACAAACTCGTTTTTCCTGCGCCAATGTTCCCTTCAATTGTAATGTAATTGAATTTTGAAACATTATACTCACTCATTGGATTGACTAGCCATTTTGCTAGTTTAGTGATAGGGCTTGTATCTGGCGTTTCTTCCAAAAGTTGAGCAATCGTTTTATTTAGAACAGGATGAAGCAGTTTTGGATTAACATCGCACAGCGGCTTTAATACAAATCTTCTATCAGGAATGCCTGGATGTGGAATTACTAGCTTTTCAGAATTGATAGTTTGATCTTCAATAAAAAGTATATCAATATCGATTGGCCGTGAAGTATATTTTTTTGAATCTTTTCTCTGCCGCCCCATTTTCTTTTCGATATCTAAAGCAGATTTCAAGATTTGGGTAGGGCTTAGTTGAGATTTAATCCACACAACACAATTATAAAACGGATCGCCTTCGAAACCCATTGCCGGAGTTTCATACATCGAAGAAATTTTCACAACCGCTCCCACCTCCTCAAAAAGCTTGTCAATTGCATTTTGAAGATGGCCGAAACGGTCACCCATATTGCTTCCGAGGGAAAAATAGATATTATTTGTAGACAGCAAATTCAAGCTTTAACATTTAAGACGAAATTAAGGAAAATAAGAAGTCTTCAAAGTACATTTGTGCGCGGTTGTAAAACTATAGGAAAAACTGATTTTTCCGACTTTATTTCGGAAAAAAACTTTTATAAAATCCAAGTCAACAATATGAAAAAAGCTTTAAAAATAATAGGAATTATTCTTGGAGTATTAATAGTCATACTCTTAGTCTCACCTTTTATTTTCAAGGGAAATCTTGAGAAAATGCTAAAGCGAACTATCAATGAAAATCTAAACGCAACGGTTGCTTGGGAAAACTTAGATTTAAGTTTGATTAGTAGTTTTCCAGATGCTACACTTCAATTGAACAACTTTAGCATAACCAATAAGGCTCCTTTTGAAGGCGACACATTGGTTAGTGGAAAAAAATTAAACCTAGAAATGGGTTTTATGCAGCTTTTTAAATCGAAAGACCTGCAAATAGACGCAATAACACTAGACCAAGCCTTTATCAATATAAAGATAGATTCGCTTGGAAACACTAATTATGATATCGCATTAAAAGATGATGCTCCTATAACCAGCTATGAATCTAGCGCTGAAGACAGCTTCACCTTTCAACTAAAAAACTACGAAATAAAAGACTCGCGAATCACCTATCTAGATGAAGAAGGGAAAATTCTTTTCACTCTAACGGAAGTTCAACATAAAGGAAGTGGCGATCTTTCAGAAGAAGTCAGTAATTTAGACACTCAAACTTCGGCTTCTGCTTCTTTCAAAATGGAAGATACAGAGTATTTAACCAACAATAGAATTTCGTTAGATGCTATCTTCAATATCGATTTCAAAAACATGAAGGTTTCTTTTCTAAAAAACGAAGGAAAAATCAACGACCTACCATTAACTTTTGAAGGATATACTCAAATTAATGAAACCAATAATGAAGTTGATTTAACTTTTAAAACTCCTTCTTCAGACTTTAAAAACTTTCTTGCAGTAATACCAAAAGCGTATGTAAAGCAAATTAACGACGTTAAAACCACTGGAAATTTCACTGTAAATGGTGTAATAAAAGGAATTGTTGATAGTGTTCACATACCTACTATGGATATTAGAGTAGCGAGTGATAATGCATCATTTAAATATCCAGATTTACCAAAAACAGTTGACAATATATCTATAGACATCCAACTTATTAATGAAAGTGGACTATTGAAAGACACCTATTTAAATATTCCGAAACTTACTTTCAGAATTGATGGAGAGCCTTTCCGAATGAATGGAAGCGTGAAAAACATGATGGACAATCCATTTGTTAACATGGAAATGCAAGGCACATTGAATTTAGCGAATATCAAACAGGTTTTACCTTTAGAAATGGAGCAAAACCTTACCGGAATTTTCAATGCCGACGTTGCAGCAAAATTTGATATGGAATCTGTTGAAAAAGAGCAATACCATAAAATAGATGCTCGAGGTAATGCTAGTTTGACAAACTTAAACTACGACGCAGGTTTTAAAAACGATTTGAAAATATCTAAAGCAAGTTTAGCGCTTCAAGCTGGGAATATTACTTTAAAAGAGTTGAATGCCAACACAGGCCAAACAGACATTAATGCATCTGGAAGCATTCAAAACTTGATACCATTCTTAATGAGCAAACAGGAGTTAAAAGGAAGGTTTGACGTAAAATCTAATGTATTTAACGTGAACGACTTTATGGTTGCTGAAGAAACCCCTTCATTAAAAGAAACTTCGAAGAAAGAAAAGTCTCCTGAATCCAAAACAGCAGAAACAATAAAGATTCCTGGTTTTTTGGATGCTTCTCTAAGCTTCACTGCAAATACAGTTATCTACGATAATTTAGAATTGAAAAATGCTAAAGGAAATGCTGTAATCAAAAATGAAACTATCAGTTTAAGTAATTTCACGTCGGATATTTTCGGTGGAAATATTGCATTATCAGGAAATGTTTCGACTAAAGAAGAAATTCCAACTTTTGGAATGAAGCTAGATTTGAGCAAGATAGATATTGATCAATCTTTTGAAGGACTTGAAATGTTCCAATATCTTGTTCCAATTGCAAAAGCTTTACACGGAAGCTTGAACACAAAATTTGAACTTAATGGGCAGTTAACTAACGAACTTTCTCCCGTCCTCTCAACTTTAGGAGGAAGTGCTTTGGCTGAAATCATTACAGCAGATGTAGATCCTGACCAAGCCCCTATTCTAGCGGCAATAGGCAACAAAGTATCCTTCCTAAATCTAGACAAGCTAAGTTTGCGAGATGTAACAACTAACCTAACTTTCAACAATGGAAAAATTGAAGTTCAACCATTCCATTTTGATATAAAAGGTGTTGACGTTGCAGTTTCAGGAACACATGGACTCGATAAAGCAATAGACTACAACCTTAAAATGGATATTCCTGCAAAGTACTTGGGAAGCGAAGTAACAAAGCTCCTTCAAAACTTAAGCGAGAAAGAAGCCAATGAGATGAGCATTTCTCTACCTGTTGGTTTAAAAGGAAGTTTTTCTAATCCTCAAGTTTCTCTAAATACAGAAACCGCCATAAATCAGTTAACCCAAAAGCTGATGGATAAGCAAAAGGATAAACTAATCGATAAAGGCTCTGACTTTTTAAGCGGTTTAATAGATGGTGCTACTAAAAAAGACACGACAGTAACAAAAACAACAGAAGTAGACAGCACTAAAACAGAAAGTTCTGACAATACTAAAGACAATACTAAAGACGAAACCAAAGATAGAATTAAAGGTGCTTTAGAGGGTATTTTCAAAAAAGGAGGAAGAGGAGGAAAAGAATAGAAATGATTCTTAGATCATCCCCCCCCTTTTTAATTGATGGTGATTGAGACTACAAAACCTTCATTACTTCTAACATTAAAAACAGTATCATCTTCAAAAATGAAGTACTGACCTTTTATTCCTTTCAAAACACCTTCATAAAAAGGCGTTTTAATAAGGTTTAATGATTTTGGTTTTTCAGGATATTTCAGGACAGGAAACTCAAGGTTAGTTTCCGAATTGTTCTCTAAGAAATATTCCATTGCCTCTTTAGGAATATATTGTTTCAATTTGTTTCGCCATTCAACCAAGTCTTCATCTTTCACGTCATTTTTCAACATGGTTCGCCAATTGGTTTTATCACCAACGTGATCTTTCAGGGCAACTTCAGTGATTCCGGCTAAATATCTATTAGGTACCTCCACAATTTCGATGGCTTCATGCGCTCCTTGGTCTATCCAACGCGTGGGAACTTGCGTTTTTCTTGTCACTCCAACTTTAACCGTACTACTGTTTGCCAAATAGACAATATGAGGCTTTAGCTGTACAGATTTTTCATATTCCAAGTCTCTATCTTCAATGCCTAAATGAGCCTTACTCAATTCCGGATTGATAATCCATTCTGCCGCTTGAGGAATTTCAAAGAAACAATCATAACAAAATCCTTGACGATAGATTTTCTTTTCAAGATTACAGTTGAGACATTGATATCCCAGAAAATTTATAGCCACTTTTTTATCAAGCAACTGATTGATGTTTAGAAAATCACTTTCAAAAACCAAGTAATACTGTATTGGAGAACCATTCTCCGTTATCATTTTTTTTAGAACCCCTTTATATTCCATTATATTTAAAAAGTAAATTTTTTAAAAAACTCATTGAAAGTACCTCAAAGGAACATCTTTACTAATTCATCCTTTCGAGTAACTTCTTTTATTATAAAATCCTTATTTTTATAGCATAAAGATAATGGAAATTTATGCCAATCCCCTTCGTAAACTCAATCGCTTCTTGGTTTTTAAAAAAGCGATTTCATCAAATAGATCTTTTTCTGAAGTATCCAATTGAGGTTCAGGAAGAACTCTTATTTAGCTTACTTTCTAAAGCCAAGAACACCGAGATAGGACACAAGTATGATTTTGGGTCTATTCGTACATATCGTGAATTTTCAGACAGAATTCCTGTAACAACTTACGAAGAAAACGAAGCACAAATTGAGCGTGCTCGCCGTGGAGAGAGCAATATATTTTGGCCTACACCCATAAAATGGTTTGCTAAATCTAGTGGAACCACAAGCTCTAAAAGTAAATTTATACCTGTTACTAGCGACTCATTAGAAGACTGCCATTATGCAGCAAGTAAAGATTTGTTATGCATGTACCTCAACAACAATCCAGATGCGCAGCTGTTTTCAGGCAAGAGTTTAAGACTTGGTGGTAGCAAGCAACTTTATGAGGAAAACGGAACTGTTTTCGGAGATTTATCGGCTATTTTAATCGATAATATGCCTTTTTGGGCAGAATATAGCAGTACTCCAAGCAATGAAGTTTCCTTAATGGGAGATTGGGAAACAAAGATGCAGGCCATAGTTAATGAAACCATTTCAGAAAATGTTACTAGTTTAGCAGGTGTTCCTTCGTGGATGCTTGTCCTACTAAATAACGTTATAGAAACTTCGGGAAAATATAATCTTTTTGAGGTTTGGCCAAACTTGGAGGTGTACTTTCATGGAGGTGTAAACTTTGACCCTTACGTAGATCAATACAGCAAACTCTTACCGAAAAGCGACTTTAAATATTACGAAATTTATAATGCTTCTGAAGGGTTTTTCGCCATTCAAGACAGGAATGACAACAAAGAGTTATTACTCATGTTAGACTATGGTATTTTTTACGAATTTATACCGATGGACGTTTATGGATTACCCGAAGAGAAAGTAATTCCGTTGAGCGAAGTGGAGGAAGGAAAGAATTATGCTGTAATAATTACAACCAACGCTGGATTGTGGCGCTACAAAATTGGCGATACAGTCAGGTTCACCTCAACAAATCCATATCGAATAAAAGTAACTGGTAGAACCAAGCACCACATTAATGTTTTTGGTGAAGAGCTAATTATTGAAAATGCTGAAGTTTCACTCCGAAAGGCTTCACAACTCACTAATGCTGAAATTGTTGAATACACTGTAGCGCCAATTTTCATGGAAGGAAAAGAAAAAGGAGCTCACGAATGGATTATTGAATTTAAATCACCTCCAAAAGATCAACACACGTTCATGCAGCTGTTAGACTCGGCACTTCAGGAAGTTAACAGCGATTATGAAGCTAAACGTTACAATAACACTACTTTAAACGCTCCAAAAATTCACTATGCTAGAGAAGGTCTTTTTTATGATTGGTTAAAAGGCAACAACAAGCTCGGGGGACAACACAAAATTCCTAGACTCTCAAACAAACGAGACTTTCTAGAAGAATTACTCAAGATGAACTAACAGAATTAAAGTACTTCTGCTACTACAAAGGTACTTCCACCAACGAAAATCAAATCTTTTTCAGAAGCTTGATTTAAGGCGGCTTTATATGCTAAATCTACAGAAGAATACTCCTCTCCTTTCAAACCGAACGCTTGTGCTTCCTTATTTAACACAGAAACCTCCATACCTCGAGGGATGTTTGGTTTACAAAAATAATAGGTAGCGTTTTTAGGAAAAAGAGGTAAGACAGAGTTCAAGTCTTTATCAGAAACCACGCCTAAAACAATATGAAGTTGGTTATAATTTTCAGCTTTCAATTGTTGCATCACAAGCTCAAGTCCTTCTTTATTATGACCCGTATCGCAAATAACCTTAGGGCTTTGCCTCAGAATTTGCCAACGCCCCATGAGCCCAGTATTATCAATGGTGTTTAAAAGTCCTTTTGTAATATTTTCATCGGAAATTTCCCAACCTTTATTTCGAAGAATATTGAGAGCAACTGAAACTGTTTGAATATTCTTTTTTTGATAAATACCTTTCAAGTCAGAGTCAAGGTTTAAATATTCTTCTTTATCAGCAAAAATTAACGGTGCATTTTTTTTGGATGCAATTGTCTTGAAAACACTTTTTGTATCGGCTAAAGATTCTCCAACTACAACAGGAGTATCCTGCTTGATGATACCTGCTTTTTCACCAGCTACTTTCTCTAAAGTATCTCCTAAAAACTTAGTGTGATCCAAACCTATGTTTGTAATTATTGAAAGTTCTGGCGTAATAATATTTGTACTATCGAGTCTCCCTCCCATTCCAACTTCAACTATAGCTATATCAACCTGTTCACTTCGGAAATAGTCGAAAGCCAAGCCTACAGTCATTTCAAAAAAAGACAGTTGATTTAGCTCGAAGAAACTTTTATGTGTATTGATGAATTGAGAAACTTTCGCTTCAGGAATCATTTCGCTATTTATTTTAATTCGCTCACGAAAATCTTTTAAATGTGGCGAAGTATAAAGCCCTGTTTTGTATCCTGCTTCTTGAAAAACAGATGCCAACATGTGGCTAGTACTACCTTTTCCATTGGTGCCAGCAATGTGAATGCTCTTAAATGAATTCTCTGGATTGTTTAGATAATCTGCTAAATTAATAGTAACAGCTAAATCGGCTTTATAAGCAGAATCCCCTACTCTTTGATACATAGGAAGTTGTGCAAAAAGCCAAGCTATTGTTTCAGTATAATCGATGACAGAAAGTTTTTAGTTGTTTTACTCTGAAAGGCTGAAGTTGTAGACAATTTTACCAACTTGCTTTGCCGGAGCTTTATCGTCTGGATTAAATTTGGTTGCTAAGGCAGCTCTTCGTGCAGGTTCCAACAAGCATCGTGCTGTGTTTGTAGATCCTCTAACTCCTGCAGTTGCATTTGTAACTTTTCCGCTTCTATCCACCTCGATATTTACTACTACAATTCCCGCCTCATTACAATCTTGAACAAATTTTTCCTTGTTGAGTGCTTTACGACCTCCAAGCTGATAATTTCCATCACCGTCAAGGCCTTTACCTGTTCCATAATATGCAGTGGCATTTGGATCGCCATCAGGACTTCCTTTATCGCCGGGACTATTATCATTTCCTTCACCTCCTTTTGCTGTTCCGTCGCTTTTAGGACCATTCAAAATATTAGCAAGGGCGTCGGTAGTAGATTGATCAGGTTTTGGCTCTGCTTTTTTCACCTCTTCTTTAGGTTTTTCAACAACAGGAGTTTCTACCTGTTCTTTCTTTGGCTTTTCCTTTTCAATAACTGGGGCATCTACGTTATCTTGAGACACTACTTCTTCCTGAATTTCAGACTTTGGCTGAGAAACTGGAGGAGGTGAAGTTTGTTGTGGGGCAGACTGTATTTTATCGAGAGGCTGTATATTTCCAGTTCCAACATCTGAGGTTCCAAAATTTACAGCAATTCCCTGTTCAATAGGTGGGTCTAAATAGGTCATTCCTACAAAAAAAAGCAACAAAAGAATCAGCAGGTGAAGAATCACCGTGATTGTCATGCTTTTTCGTTTATGTTCGGTATCTAGGAATTTCAAGGTTTGTTATTTAAGGTTTGTTAAATATTCCCGAAAAATTTTAGTCAAAATCTATATGCAATTGCAATGCCAATCTTATTTTGGTCTAACAGCTAATACAACTTTATAGCTATTTCGATTAGCTATATCCATTACATATACTGCATCCTCGATAGGCACTCCTTCTTCAGCTCGAAGAATGATAGTTGGCTCTTGTTGGCCTGCTAATTTTTTCTTCAGCTCTTCTTCAATTCCATATTCGCTTACACGTTCATTGTCCACATAGAAGTTACCTTCTTTTGTAATGCTCACAGATGCTTTTTGAACGTTAGTTGTCTTTCCTTTAGCCTTTGGGAGTATCAAGTCTAAAGCTTCAGGTGTAATTGCAGGTGAAGTCAGCAAGAAAAACACCAATAACAGAAATACAATATCCGTCATGGAGCTCATGCTGAAATCGGCACTAATTTTATTTCTTCCTCGTAAATTCATTATACAGGCTCATTTAACATGTCCAAGAAATCTACTGCAGTAGCTTCCATTTGGTGAACCACTTTATCTGTTCTAACAACTAAGTGATTATACCCCATATATGCAATAATCCCTACTATTAATCCAGCTACAGTAGTGGTCATTGCTGTATAAATTCCTTCAGCAAGCGTACCCATTTCGGCTTGTCCACTGCTTGTTGCTAATGTGTGGAAAGCCAACACCATTCCAATAACAGTTCCTAAAAACCCTATCATAGGCGCAGCACCAGCAATAGTAGCAAGAACACTCACGTTTTTTTCTAATTTATAAACTTCGAGTCGGCCAGCATTCTCAATAGCAGTATTGATATCTTCTAGCGGGCTTCCAATTCGCGATAATCCTTTAGCTGTAAGTTGTGAAACGGGATCGTGATTTTGCGAACATAGAAGTTTCGCACCTTCGATATTACCTTTAGCAACATGGTCTCTAATTTGATTCATAAAATTTGAATCCATTTTAGAAGCTGCTTTAATAGCAAAAAGTCTTTCGAAATAAATATATACCGCAACAAAAAGCAGCACAAAAAGAACTAAAATTATTATTTGTCCAGCAGTACCTCCACTTACAAGGAGATCCATAACTGAAAGAGTTTTTTCTTCAGAGACTACCTCTAAATCTTGAGCTACCTCTACCCCTTCTTGAATTATCGTGTTTAGCATAAAATTGTTTGTTTTAGTGAATAACGGAATTAGGTTTTATAAATTGTTAGACGTTGTGAAATATAACTCTTTCGATTAAAAGAAACACAGCTGCACCCACAATAAAGCCTATAAAAGCGAGCCATGTAATTTTCTTTAAATACCATATAAAATCAATACGCTCCATCCCCATTGCAGCTACACCAGCAGCCGACCCAATTAT
>DATGMT010000173.1:0-2251 GCA_035307265.1 Aequorivita sp. | reverse complement strand
GTAAAAGAAATCGAAATATTTAATGTAGCTGGACAACAAATCACTGCGGAAAAAGTAAGTCATAAGGATGGAAGCGTGAATCTTGAAGGATTTGCAACAGGCTTTTATATTGCTCAATTTACTTTAGAAACAGGATATAAGGTAAGCAAGAAATTTATCTTGAGATAGGTTAGATGCAGAGTTAGAAAGTATCAATATAGAGATACAATATTTTTTTTCCAATTGTAAATTATGAAAGCCGTTTCAATTTTGAGACGGCTTTTTTATTTAGATGATTTTAGTTATTACGCAATAAAATAGTGAAAAAGCAGAAGTTCTTTTCCAAGTATGTGGTATTTAAATACCCAATTCTAAGTCAAACCTACCAAATACTTCCAAATCTACACCGAATTCTGAGTGGCTATTGTGGTGAGGAAAGTCTCACTGTATATTTGACATTCGATATTTGGGTTGAGGTTGAAATACTGAAAATCCATTTTTTAAAACCCCATTAAAAAACAAAATAAATGAAAACAAAAACCAGAAAATTAATTACAGCAGGGAAGATGCTTATGCTCTTCATGTTTGTGGGAGGTGTATTAGCTTCTTGTAGCAAAGATAAAAATGAAGATGTTGGCGTAAGTCGAGCAGACTTCGAGCGCAACTATTTCGACATTGAAGGAGGTGATTTCCAAGGTAGACCATTACCAGGTTCAAACTCATCTTCTTTGGAGATTGTGAATATCTCTGGGAATCCAACAGTACTTGCAGGAGGAAGTAATCCAATTCATGTAGCAACAAGTGACAATGCAAGTGAAGTTATTGTAGGGGTTCAAGATAGAGATGGATTCTTTACTATTCCTTTAGTTCAAGGTAGAGATGGAGAAAGTCGTGGAGCTATGAGTGGTTCTATGATTGCAGATTTACAATTAATGATTGGCTTGGAAGCAAGTGATAGCTTTATTATCGCTTTTGCTGCCGGTGACGGTCAAGGTAATTATGGTAGCTACCAGTATCTACCTGTGAATATTATGGATTCTGGAATCGGATTGTTGAAAGTAACTCTCACATGGGATCAAGAAAATGATGTAGACCTTCATTTAATCGAACCTAACGGAGAAGAGATTTACTATGGAAACTCAACTTCTTTAAACGGAGGTAATTTAGATATTGATAGTAACGCAGCTTGTGGTATTGATAATATTAATAACGAAAATATTTTCTACGAAGATGATCCAAACGTAACTATCGAGTATGGGGAATATGAAGTGTTAGTGGATCTTTGGTCAAACTGTGAGGTTGCTGCAAACACAGGGTATACAGTTAGAGTTTATTATGGGGATGATGAAATTACTCCAACACAAGGGGTTAATCCACACGTAGGAGTTCTAACACCTGAAGATGAAAGTCATAATAGTAACCCAATTTCTGTAATGAAGTTTACTATTGATGGACCGCCAGCAAATAGAGGTACAGCTAACCGTACATTCGAATCTACTCCAAAGGTTTTTAAATTTAACCACGACAAAAACAACAAAGTTTTTCAAGCATTTAGCCAAGTAAAAGAGTAATCTAACTAACCGCTCTTTACTAAGAAAGCCGTCTCATTCGTGAGGTGGCTTTTTTTATGGTATTTAAAGATTTGTCAAAACCTATTTCATGAAAATTATATAAGCCCTGCACGCTTTAATAACGCTTCTGGGTCAGGTTTCTGTCCGCGGAATTTAATGTATAATTCCATTGGGTCCATGGTTCCTCCTTGTGAAAGCACGAAGTTTTTAAACTTATCAGCTACCTTTTTACTAAAAATCCCTTCTTGTTGGAAATATGCAAATGCATCTGCATCTAACACTTCCGCCCATTTATAACTGTAATATCCTGCCGAATAACCGCCTTGAAAAATATGTGAGAACGAAGTGCTCATACAATTTTCTTTTACATCCGGACATAACTGAGTGTCTTCAAATGCAGCAACCTCAAATGCTTTTACGTTTTTAATTCCACTTGGGTCTTGGCTGTGCCAAGCCATGTCTAACATTCCGAAACTCAATTGGCGAAGTGTTGCCATCCCTTCAAGGAAAGTAGCTGATTCTTTTATTTTCTCCACATACTCCATCGGAATTACCT
This sequence comes from Aequorivita sp., assembly GCA_035307265.1. Lineage (GTDB taxonomy): Bacteria > Bacteroidota > Bacteroidia > Flavobacteriales > Flavobacteriaceae > Aequorivita. The sequence continues at coordinate 145 of DATGMT010000173.1, read as the reverse complement.
CTCTGGTTTTGTAATGTGTAGCAAAGAGTTCTAAAGTCTCTTTTTCGTAGCACCAATTCTCTAAAATCTGACTTGGTAATTCCACAAAATCCCAATAAACACTAGTTCCTGATAGGCTAGGGTATTGGGTGTTTGCAAGCATGCC
>DATGMT010000172.1:0-24057 GCA_035307265.1 Aequorivita sp. | reverse complement strand
GTATTATCTACGGAAATGATCGACGAGAATTTGCTCTTTCAAGAAGTAATGAAGCAGAATTCAACTTTAGCTTTAAGAATAGCTTAATCCGTTTTGAAGATGACAGAGGTGATTACGCCAACAATCCGCTTTATAATTTTGATGAGGAGGCTCTTTACAGCAATATTCATTTTAATGTGAATCCAAATTTCCAAAATAGCACTAAAAATAATTTTAATATAGAAAGTGGTAATTCAGGTGCAGAAAATATTGGACTAGACGGTGTTTCTCCTGCAGTTGACTTAAATGGAACGCCTCGAAACTCTCCACCAGATGCTGGTGCATATGAAAGCACTGTTTTTCCAGAAGACTAACTATAAATGAGAATATAGTTTAAAACATTGGAGCCCGCTAAATTGTGGGCTCCAATGTTTTAAGTCTTATTTAAACGCGATTACGGTAACCATTTCTTTTCGAAGTTAGGCTTTCGCTTTTCTAAAAACGCGTCTCTTCCTTCTTTAGCCTCATCAGTCATATAGGCTAGCCTAGTTGCTTCTCCTGCAAAAACCTGTTGTCCAACCATTCCATCGTCTGTAAGGTTCATTGCAAACTTCAACATTTTTATAGAAGTTGGAGATTTAGCTAGAATTTCTTGAGCCCATTCGTAAGCAGTATCTTCTAGCTGATCATGAGGAATTACGGCATTGACCATTCCCATTTCGAAAGCTTCTTGTGCAGAATAGTTTCTTCCGAGGAAAAATATTTCCCGAGCTTTCTTTTGACCTACCATTTTTGCAAGATATGCACTTCCATACCCTCCATCGAAACTGGTAACGTCTGCATCTGTTTGTTTAAAGATAGCATGCTCTTTACTTGCTAAAGTTAAATCACAAACAACGTGAAGACTGTGTCCGCCCCCAACAGCCCATCCTGGAACTACACAAATTACAGCTTTTGGCATAAAACGAATCAATCGCTGAACATCTAAAATATTCAATCTATGGTATCCATCTTGCCCCACATAACCTTGATGCCCCCTCGCAGTTTGATCTCCTCCACTGCAAAAGCTATAAACACCATCTTTGGGAGAAGGTCCTTCTGCAGAAAGAAGAACTACTCCAATAGAAGTGTCTTCCTGTGCATCGTGAAATGCATCAAGCAGTTCAGAAGTTGTATGTGGTCGAAAAGCATTTCGAACTTCTGGGCGATTAAATGCAATACGTGCAACGCCATTCGATTTCTTGTAAGTGATATCGGTATATTCTTTTACTGTTTTCCAATTAGGTGTGGACATATCTTTAAATTTTAGTTTGCAAAGATACTAAATCCAATCAGTGGCTGAAATCAGGTTGACCACGAAACTTCATTGTTATGTGGTTGAAGAAATTGGCCTAAAAATTGATATCTTTGTGTTTATGAAAAGATTGTTGTTTTTATTATTCTTTCTTCCGCTAATTGGCTCAGCTCAATTGGATTTTGAATCTTATAAAGGAAAACTCAATTTTGTAGAATTGCCAGTAGTTCCCGATGTAATTGAAAGCCCGTTATTTGCCCAATCAGATAATACAAGTAGTAATACCTCTCGACGGCTTCCATCTTTTAAGCTAAGCAAGAAAAACTATCGTGAACCTGTTAGTGTATTCGAGGCAATGGCAGAAGCCGAAAGCTATGTGAAATCGGATATAGAACTCAACCTAAACGCTAAATCCTACGGCATTTCTGGAGGTAACAGCAGTTATAGTTCAGACGGTTCTACCAAAGTAAAAAACATAGCCTATAAAGATGCTTCACGTGGTTTCCTTTTTGCAGATACTTGTCCTCCAAATGGAATTTGTCCGCGTTGTGCACCATATAGAATGGGCGGCCGATTTTATTAATTAGGAATCTTCCTAAATCAACTCTATCCCGTCTTCTTTTATTAAAATCTGCTTGTCTTTATAGAGAGTGCCTATCGCCTTTTTAAAACTCTTTTTACTCATCCCCAGTTGGTTTTTGATATCATCTGGACTTGATTTGTCATGAAGAGGTAAAAACCCTCCTGCCGCTTCTAACTCCTCGCGAATATAGTTTGCATTAGGCTCAATACTTCTATAGCCTGGAACCTGAAGAACTAAGTCTATTTTATTGTCTTCTCTAATATTTTTGATATATGCTTTTATACGATCTCCGCTTCTAATATCTTCAAAAATATCTTCTGCATAAATCAACCCTTTATGCAATCCATTAACAATGGCATTTGCTCCTTTTTCGGTTATATGAGTTACAAGAATTTCAACTTCTTCAAAAGGCTTTACTGTTAGATTGTCATTCTGAAGAAAATTATTAGTCTTGCTCGAACCTACTAACCTATTAGTTTTTTCATCTAAATATAAATAGACAATATACCAACTGCCTTGTTTCATTGGACGTGCTTGCTCCTTAAACGGAACAAAAAGCTGCTTCTCTAATCCCCAATCCATAAAGGCTCCAAACTCTGTTACAGCGCTACAATGTAGGTATCCAAAAGTATTTAGTTCTAAAAAAGGATCGAGAGTTGTGGAAATAGGTCGCTCTTCGTTATCGAGATAAACAAAAACCTTTAATTCCTGTCCAATTTCGTACTCCTCTGGCTTATACTTATGTGGTAAAAGCACCACATTATCTTCGTCATCACCTAAATATAATCCAGGTTCGGTCTCCCGAAGTATAGTCAATGTATTGTATTCTCCAAGTTTTATCATAATAGCAAAGATAAAGTTTTATAGGACATTAAAGATTAATCAATTTCAGTTAAAATATAATCATACTTACATTTATATGATTTACATAACACACTTATTCAAAGCGATTTAAGAAATAAACTTGAAGTAATCTATTAAGACCTTATCATTAACAGTAGAAGGTGTAAAAATCTCCAATAAAGCTGGACCATCTGAATAATTAAAGAAGTTCTGAATTCCTATTTTCAAATTCTTATCCTCTCGAATTGATGAATATGAAAGTCCATACATTTTCGAAAGATGTTCGGCAGTCAGGTTGTGTTTAGTTTCAAAGTAAGTATCGAAATGTTCGGAATCTTTATTTCCAGGAAGAATTCTGAAAATACCTCCACCTCCATTATTGATTACAATTATTTTAAAACTCCTTGGGATATGGTTATTCCAAAGTGCATTGCTATCATAAAAGAAGCTTAAATCTCCTGTTATAAAAACGGTTGTTAAGGAGGAAGCATAAGCAGCTCCAATAGCCGTACTCGTACTTCCGTCAATTCCGCTAGTACCACGATTACAAAACACCTCTGCTGAATCTGGAATATCAAAGAGCTGTGCATAACGAATTGTAGCACTATTACTCAATTGAAGTTGAACTGGATTTGGGAAGTTTTCAAATATATTACTGAACACCATAAAATCTGAATATGGGATTTCCTTCTCATATTCTTTATGACGTTGCAAACGATGCTGCTTTACTTGAAGCCAATCTTTTTGATATTCACTTGAAACTGCAACAATATTTGGCAGAAAACTCTTAAAGAAATCGTTTATAGTGATTTTGAAATGCTTACTCAAAACAAAATAAGTGTCATTTGCTTTTTTAGCATCAACGTGCCAATGATCTTTAGGCGGAAAACTTCTTAAAAAAGCTTTTATCTTTTTAGAAACTACCAACCCTCCAAATGTCAATAATATTTCAGGTTGTAATTTTTTGAATTCTGCTTCATTTAAAGGAGCTATCAATTGATCGATAGCACAAATGAAGTTTGAATGGTCAAGGTTTGAAGTAGTTTCTGTGAGAACTAAAACGCTTTCATCCTTCGCAAGTTCTTCAATCATCTTTTCTTCAAGACTATTTGGTGGAAGCACACCTACCAAGATCATTTTCTTTTTACTACTATTCCATTTTTCTGCGTAAGGTAAAAGGCTTTCATTTAGGCTTTCTGGCCTTCGAGGTAACACGTTTTGAGGTGAAACGAGTGATTGGTCAGTAGTTTGGTATAACGGTTCAGAAAACGGAATATTAACATGTACAGGACCGTTGAGTTCTATTGCTGTATTTAAAGCAATATTGATTTCGGTTTCATTTGAAACTTGATACTCCTCCCCTTCTTTACAGTTGGCACTATAAAGAATATGTTTGTCAAAAACGTTTTCTTGTCGGATGGTTTGTCCATCTCCAATATCGATAAATTTAGAAGGTCTATCTGCCGAAAGCACCACCAAAGGGATATCGCTATAATATGCTTCAGCAATGGCAGGATAGTAATTTAGTAACGCAGATCCTGAAGTACAAACTACAGCAACAGGTTTTTTCAATTGCTGAGCCATTCCCATAGCAAAAAATGCAGCACATCGTTCATCGACGATGCTAAAGCATTTAAAGTTGGGGTTTTCTCCAAATCCGATAGTAAGCGGAGCATTTCGCGAACCTGGAGAAATTACAATATGATTAATACCCTTGTCTAAACACAATTGCACAAGGGCTTGTGATAGAATTTTATTTGATAATTTCATGCGTGACAAAGGTACAAAGACCTTCAATACTTCAAAGCATTGGTTGCAATACTTGTAACATGGTTTGCATCTTATTATGAGTTTCTCTCCATTCTTCGTCTACGTCGGAATCGATTGTTACCCCTCCTCCTACAAAAACTCGAGCTACCTCATCTTTAATACGCATACTTCTAAGGTTCACCATCAACGATGCCGAAGTGCCATTATCCTCAATTGGCCCTGTGAAACCCGTGTAAAACTCTCTAGGATATCCTTCGGATTCAATTATAAAATCTCTTGAGTAATTCTGTGGAGTTCCGCAAACAGCTGGAGTTGGGTGCAAGATATTTGTAATCTTAGAGAGAATACCGGGCTCTTCTTTTAAAGCTCCTGTAATGTCTGCTTTTAAATGATATAACGTTCCAGCACGATGTGTTTCTACAGGACCTACTTTCACATTTTCAACAAGTCCTTTTAGGTTTTCAAGAATTGCTTCTGTAACAAAATATTGCTCGTCTAATTCCTTCTTTCTCCAAGTTACCTCTCCTTCTTTATAAGGTTGGGTTCCTGCAAGAGCCATTGTTTTAAAAACACTCTTTTTAATATTCACTAGTGTCTCTGGAGTTGCTCCACACCATATTCCTGTTGATGGATGAAACCAAACATATCTAAAAGCTGTGGGCTGAGCAGAAAACAAACGATTTACTAATGTCTGTAAATTGAACCCTTTAAGTTTAAACTCTTTTTTTCTAGAAACAACAATTTTTTTTGCATTCCCTTCTTTTATCGTATTGATAGTTTTGAGAAGTAAGTGATCATATGCTTCTTCATCTTCTTTAGTTTCAGAAATTTCAACACGTTCTTTTATTAATTCAGGGAGGTCAATACTAGCAGTAATCAACTCCGATTCACTTTCTGGTATGAGAAAAGTGTCTTGTTGGCTATCAAAAGGAGCTATCACAAATCCATTTTTCGAAAGTAAATTATCTGTATAAAGCTGATTGTTTTTCTGTAAAAGACATTTTACGGTTTTACTTCCTGCATAAGAATAAAAAGCAAACGGCAAGCCTTTACTATACTGTAGGGTGACCCTATCTATCAAGGTTTGGAAATCCATTAGTTGTTTTTGTATAAAGTGAGAGTTGTTAGTTTTACGAGCGAAATTAAATCTCCTGTTTCATTGGTAATTCTAATTTGCCAAAGTTGTGTAGTTCTTCCTTTGTGAAGAATAGTTGCATTGGCATAAACAAATCCCTCAGTAATGCTTTTAACATGATTAGCTGCTATTTCAATACCTCGGATTGAAGCATTTTCTGAATTTAGAAAAATAAATGCTCCAGCACTCCCTACACTTTCGGCGAGTGCTACAGACGCTCCACCGTGTAAAACACCATCAGGCTGGTGAACACGGGGCGTAACAGGCATTCGTGCAACTAGAAAATCATCGCCCACATCGGTGAACTCAATTTCTAAGGTTTCCATTAAAGTGCTCTTACACATTTTGTTGCAAGCAGCTAAGATTTCTTCTTTAGTGTACTTCATCTTATTGGTTTACTTTTGTAAAAGTACAAAAATGAACTTAACGAAATGAGCAAAGAAAAAGACGTTACTTATACTTCCAAAAACACATATTCCACATTAAATATACTCACTAAAAACACTAAAAATGTTTGGATAGTTTTTCATGGACTTGGTTATTTGAGTAAATATTTCATCAATTATTTTTCAGAATTGAATCCTGAAGAAAACTATATCATTGCACCCCAAGCACCTTCTAAATATTATCAAGACAGAAAATTCAAACATGTGGGTGCATCGTGGTTGACTCGTGAAAACACAGTTTTAGAAACTCAAAATGTATTAAATTATGTCGATGCAGTTTTTGAAAAAGAAGTTTCAGATACGCCTAAAAATCTCATTGTTTTAGGATATTCACAAGGGGTTTCTATTGCTGCAAGATGGGTAGCGCAAAGAAAGATACAATGCGATAAGCTAATTCTACATTCAGGAGGAATTCCAAAGGAACTTAAACCAGAAGATTTTGAATTCTTAAATCCTTTAACAGAAGTGATATATCTCTACGGCAATAAAGATCAATATATAACCGAAGCCTTAAAAACCGACGAGCAGTTAAAAGGTTCTCAACTCTTTAAAGACCGATTGAAAACTGAAGTTTTTGATGGTATTCATGAAGTGAATAAAAAATTTATACTTAGGATTTCAAAATAGCTTTTCGAAGGGAAGTATTTGAAATTATCGGACTGAGCAGTCAAATTTTTATTTTATTTGTCAGGCTAAATGTTCAATTTAGAGGTCGTAGTATTGAAGTTGTTTCTTAAAAATAAAACAGAAAAAATATATTACTAAGGAGCTAACTTACATGAAATATATCATTCTTACCCTGACCATAATCATAGTTAAAATGGCAGTTTCTACTTAGGTTTACACCACTATAAGAAATTAATTCAACTGTTTAAAATTTATATACTATGAAGCAGAATGTTCCTATATCCGAAATCATGAGCAAAGATTTGATTACGCTTAGCCCTAAACAATCTTTATATGAAGCTGAAAAGCTCTTTAATCGCCATAATATACGTCACCTTCCTGTTGTTGAAAACAAACGTTTAGTTGGAATGATCAGTCGCACAGATTTATTAAGAATCAGTTTTACAGATTTGGATGAAAGTGATGAATTTGACGTTCCTGTGGTTTATGAAATGTTCAGCATTCCAGATATAATGACCAGAATGCCAGTATTTGTGGAAGTTGATAGCACTATAAAAGAAACTGCAGAAATCCTATCGCGACAAAACTTTCATTCCCTCCCAGTTCTTGACAAAGGAATATTGGTTGGAATTATTACCACAACCGATTTAATCAATTATCTATTGGCTCAATATTAGAACATCATAAATAAACCATCTCTATCTCTTAAGAGATGATATTTTTATTTATAATACTTGATTGAGAACTTAAATCAAAAAAACCGCAACCCTTTCGGATTGCGGTTTTTGAACTAAAGTAGTTTATTTGCTTAGAAGTATCCCTTGACTCTGCTCGGGATAAGCGACTCACTACTTTTCGCCTCTCAGCGAAAAGAGCTCTCTGCTTATTTAACCTCCTCGAAATCTACATCCTCAACGTCGCTGTTTTCAGCTCCGCCAGCAGCTTGATCTGCTCCAGTATCACCTTGTGGTGCACCTTGTGCATCAGCTTGCGCTTTGTACATTTCTTCTGAAGCTACTTTCCAAGCTTCGTTTATTTTATCCAAAGCTGGTTGAATTGTAGCTACGTCTTGAGTTTGATGCGCTTTCTTCAATTCTTCTAAAGCTTCTTCGATTGGTTTCTTTTTATCATCAGATAACTTATCACCAAATTCTTTTAGTTGCTTTTCAGTTTGGAAGATCATTGCATCAGCTTCGTTCAACTTGTCTGCTTTTTCTTTAGCAGCCTTATCGCTTTCAGCGTTTGCTTCAGCTTCAGCTTTCATTTTCTGAATTTCTTCTTCAGTTAATCCAGAAGATGCTTCAATTCTAATGTCTTGTGATTTATTAGTAGCCTTGTCAGTTGCACTAACTTTAATAATACCGTTAGCATCAATATCGAAAGTTACTTCAATCTGTGGCACTCCTCTTTGTGCTGGTGGAATTCCATCTAAGTGGAAACGACCAATTGTTTTGTTGTCGGTTGCCATTGGGCGTTCTCCTTGCAATACGTGGATCTCAACACTTGGCTGATTGTCTGCTGCAGTAGAGAATACTTGACTTTTCTTTGTAGGAATTGTCGTGTTTGCCTCAATTAGTTTGGTCATCACACCTCCCATGGTTTCGATACCTAGAGATAGTGGAGTTACGTCAAGAAGCAATACGTCTTTTACGTCACCTGTTAATACACCACCTTGAATAGCAGCTCCAATTGCAACTACCTCATCTGGGTTAACACCTTTATGTGGCTTAATTCCGAAGTATTTCTCAACAGCTTCTTGAACAGCAGGGATACGAGTTGATCCACCTACTAAAATCACTTCATCGATATCGCTCTTGCTAAGACCTGCAGCTTTCATTGCAGACTCACAAGGCTTCATCGTTCTTTTCACTAAATCATCAATCAACTGCTCAAACTTTGCTCTTGTCAAAGATTTAACCAAGTGTTTTGGTCCACTTGCAGTAGCAGTAATATAAGGCAGGTTGATTTCAGTTTGTGTAGAAGAAGAAAGTTCAATTTTTGCTTTTTCAGCAGCTTCTTTCAAACGCTGAAGTGCCATTGGGTCTTTACGTAGATCGAAATCTTCTTCTGCTTGGAACTCATCAGCTAACCATTTGATAATCTTTTGGTCAACATCATCCCCACCTAAGTGAGTGTCACCATCTGTAGCTAATACTTCAAAAACTCCATCTCCTAATTCAAGGATACTTACGTCATGGGTTCCTCCTCCAAAGTCAAAAACCACAACTTTTTGGTCTTCTCCTTTTTTGTCCAATCCATATGCAAGTGCAGCAGCAGTTGGCTCGTTAATAATTCTTTCTACTTTCAATCCTGCAATCTCACCAGCTTCTTTTGTTGCTTGGCGCTGACTGTCATTAAAATATGCAGGAACAGTAATAACTGCGCGACTAACATCCTGACCTAAATAGTCTTCGGCTGTTTTCTTCATTTTCTGAAGAATCATAGCACTTAGTTCTTGCGGAGTGTAAAGGCGCCCATCGATATCAACTCTAGGTGTATCGTTATCGCCTTTTACAACCTTGTAAGATGAATGTTCTGTTTCACTTACAGACTCAGAGTATTTATTCCCCATAAATCTTTTGATGGAGCTAATAGTCTTTGTCGGGTTTGTTACTGCTTGACGTTTTGCAGGATCTCCTACTTTAATTTCACCACCCTCTACAAATGCAATTACTGAAGGTGTAGTTCTTTTTCCTTCGGCATTAGGGATAACCGTTGGCTCGCTACCTTCCATTACGGAAACACAGGAGTTGGTTGTACCTAAGTCGATTCCAATTATCTTACTCATAACTTGTTGTTTGTTTATAATTTATTGTTGTGTCTAAATTTTCAATGTCGGTCTGTATAAGACAAGGACTATGCCAGTCAAAAGATTCTGACAAGCTGTCAGATGTTAAGACTAAAATGACTATTTAGGGCGACTAAAGTGGCCTTTTTATAATAGAAGCCACTGAAAAGAAAGAAATTAGGGTTTGATTGAGATATTAGAAATATAAACGAAACAACAATTTTATACTGAAGATTTTGAAAGATTATCTATGTTATTTGAGTGTTTATATGAAGAGTTTTGTGCGTTAAATAAACTTGTAAAAAGCTCCAAAACTAATAATTCCACGATATCCGAAACCTGCTTCTGCAAAACCTCCCCATTTTTTGCCATACCTGAAACCGATGGGTGTTATTTGGAAATTGAAGAATGTATCGTTAGTGTCATCTTCTACTGAAGTTTCACTGTCTGTTTGTCTTTCTGTAGAATTTATAGTTGCTCCCAAACCTACAAGAGCATAAAGTTTAATTTTTTCTTTATTTATATAAGAATATGTGGTTTCACCTGCAAATGTGTAATAGCTGCTTGTTTGTTCACCAACTTTAGTATTGTTTGTTTTAATGTCATATTCTATTTTAGAATAGGAAAAAGCAACACCGTAACTCCATCTTTCCTTCGGGGTAAAGGCATATGCCAATCGAAATTCACCCAAACTACTTGTTTCTTCAAGGGTTGAGTATCCGGGAAAAATGATTGATGAAATACTTGACTCAAATGCATCCACAATTTGGTTGGAGCTAGCAATTCCCATTCCAACAGAAATATCATGATTTTGGGAATATGAGTGCGAAATCACAAATACGAAAGCACTAACAAAAAGAAGCTGAATTTTCATTATTTTAAATTTGAACTCATAAAAATATACCTTTATTTTAAAATACCAAGTTTTTATATAAAATAACTAAATAAAAACTTACGTTAATAATACACGTAACCTTACCCACAATAAAAAAATTGCCTTCAGTTTGGTTATGATTCTATATTCTTTAGGATTGATTAGTTAATTCTAATACGTGCATCTACAGCAGTAATCGCTTGCTGCGTTCCCAGCAATGGGTTGATGTCCATTTCGATAATTTCTGGAGCAGCTTCGACTAATGCAGAAAGCCGCTGGATGATTTCCACGAAAATGGCTTCGTTGACACCTTTTTTTCCTCGTGTTCCTTGAATGAGTTTGTAACCGCGAAGGGAGCGTATCATGTTTTCGGCTTCACTTTTAGAAATCGGACTCAATCGAGCCGATACGTCGTTGAGCATTTCAACAAATATTCCACCCAATCCACAGAGAATGGTGTGGTTAAATCCGGGTTCTTTCATCACCCCGACAAACAATTCCAATCCTGTTAATTGGGGTTGCACCATCACTGCGGTTGCTTCATCAATTTTCATGAGTTGGTCGAAAGTTTCGGAGACCTCTTCAGTGTTGGCAATATTTAGTATTACACCTTGAGCATCCGATTTGTGGAGTGGTCCTACAACTTTCATCACCACAGGAAAGTCTAAACTTTCCATAGCTTTCAACAATTTTTCCTTTGAGCTTTCCACAATTTCCTGAACTCTTGGTATGCCAGCAGCATCCAATAAAGCTACGGTTTGTTCGGGCGAAAGATACCCTTCGGAAGCGGCGTCAATCACTTGTCTGATTTTTTCCGTATCAACTTTGGGCAATGAAATTTTCTGCGATTGTGGTTCAGGTGTGTTGTAAACTTGTGCTAATGCTTTTCCTAAAACTACTTCATCGGGAAAATGGATGTGACCTTTCTTTAGGAAAGATTGAATTTCATCTTGAGCGTTGATTACAGATGGCAAAACGGGGAAAATAGGCTTGTCGCATATTTCTAATTTCACACTTAATACATTGTACACATTCTCAACATTGAACAATCCAGCACTTCCAAAAACTACGACCATCGCATCGATATTGTCAAACTTATGTTCACAATAATCGATGATGATGCTTAGCTGTTCTGCTGTTCCTGTGGCTAAAAAATCTATCGGATTTGCAATGGAAGAACCTGGATAGAGAAACGATTTTAGCTTTTCTGCATCATGTCCGGAAATTTCTGGCACTTTCAGTCCGCCTTTGGAAAGTTGGTCGGCCAACATTACTGCCGAACCTCCGGCGTGAGTAATAATGGCGATATTTTTCCCCTTTAATTTTCGATAATTGAATATGGAAGCTACACTTAATAGTTGTTCGCGGCTGCTGCAATATACAATTCCTGCTTTGTGAAATAATGCGCGCACGGTCATGTCGCTACTTGCAATGGCACCCGTGTGTGATGTGGCGGCGCGACTTCCCTCTTCGGTGCTTCCTGCTTTGATAGCGGCAATCTTAGCACCTTTTTTAATCAAGGAAGAAGCGTGTTTCAACAATTTCTTAGGATTGGAAACGGTTTCCAAATAAAGAAGTTTTACGAGTGGATCGGTATCTGGGTCAAAATGAATGTCCATATATTCCAAGATATCCTCTACCGTAGTTTGGGCTGCATTTCCTGTAGAAAATACGTTTGCAAAAGAAACACCTAACGACATTCCAGCCTCCATTATAAAAACAGCCGTTGCGCCAGAACCTGAAATTAAGTCACACCCTTTTGGATTGAAAGGTGGCACCGGAGCGGTGAAAACTCCTTTGTAATGTTCGGTAATAACACCGATGCAGTTTGGACCAATCAGACAGCCATTTACACTATTGACTGTGGCTGTGATTTCTTCTTCCCACTTTTTTCCTTGTTCGTCGCCTTCTCCAAAACCTGCTGAAATAATGATGAATGCTTTTGTGTTTTTTTCTTCAGCCAAGGTTTTAATAGTCGCCGGACAATATTTGGCAGCAATAGCGAGTATGGCAAGATCGGTATCTGGGATTTTCTCTACTGAAGAGTAACTTGTAATGCCTTGAACTTTTTCTTCTCTTGGATTAACAACACGAAGCTCGCCTTTATATTCACCTTCGAGAATATTGCTGAGCATATTCCCACCTGGTTTCTTGATGTCATTAGAACCACCGACTACGACGATGCTTTTGGGCTGAAGGAGTTGTTTGTTGACCATAATTTTGAAGAATATAAAAACTTAAAAATACAAATTGCAAAAAGCTAACTGTATGATATTGGTCATATTAAACATGGTTTTCCACACAAAATTAAAAGCCCAAATAGTGATGGCAGTCGCTATTCGGGCTTTTACTCACAGGCTATGAATTATGTATGTTTTTTAGCGGATGAAGAGTTTATTTTAGAAATATTTATTCGTTTCTGAAATAATTTAATTTAATAATTCTCACCCTAAAAATCTTTTCGTTTTGCAATTCTCCATATAAAGAATGTTGGGACGACTACCCATAATACCAACATAATAAAGGATAGAATTACTCCGAAATTGGTGCCGAAGAACTTTTGAAAAACTGCTCCTGTATAGCCTAGTAATGCGGAAATATCCAATTTCAGAAGTATTAAAACCCTAGACAAGTCAACTGGATTTAAAGTTGTTGCTACTAAAGAAAACTTATCTAATGGATAGTCTTCAAAATACAGCAGCGACATTAGGAATAATCCGTCGTAGATTACTGCCATAAACAGCCACAATAGGATGGCATATCCAAATCCTTTTATTCTATTTTCGTTAGATAGGGCTATTACAAAAGCCAGTGCTGTAAATATAAATGTGAGGAATCCTCCCGTTATCAGCAGTAGGGAGAAATCCCAAATTGCGTTACTATTAAAAATTCCGTAGAATACGAAGGGTAATCCTAGACCGACCACCAAACTCATCGCTAATGAAGTTGCAACACCAAAGTACTGCCCTAGAAATATCGAGCTTCGTTTTACGGGTTGTGCTAGCAGTAGTTCTGTAAATTCTCGGGAGTTGTAGTAATACATCACGCCAAATATGGTTCCGATTAACGGCACGAGAATGATGATTACATTCATCAATGTAATAACGGCTTTTGAAAGATCATTATTGAGGAATAACAGCACGACGCCAAGCAGCAGATAGAATAGGAAATAGACGTAGCTCCATCGGCTTCGCATTAAATCGTAAAAACTATATTTAAGTATTTTAAGCATAACTAGAAGATAAAATTGAGGCTATAGCGTGTTCAAAATCGGGTTGTTCGGTTTTGGTTTTCAGTTCTGTAATACTTCCTTTGAAGTAAATTTTTCCTTCTAATAGAAATACGATTTCGTCTGAAATTTCTTCAACAAAACTCAAAATATGAGAAGTTACGAGAATAGTTTTCCCTTTCTTTTTTTCCGAATCTATTAAGTTTTTTAGTCTAAGAAGCGAGATAGGGTCTAATCCACTTGTAGGTTCATCGAGGATGATTAGCGGGCTGTCGAACATAAATGTGAGCACTAAGTTCACTTTTTGTTTTGTTCCTCCTGAGAGGTTTACCAAACGTTTATTTAAGAAAGGCTCTAATTTGAATAGTTCAATGAGTCTTTCGTCGTTTGTGTTTTTAGAGTCTCTTAGGTCCTTAATCATATGGATTAACTCACTAACTTTCAAGTTTCCAGGAAAGTTTGCGATTTGTGGCAAATAGTCGATTCGCTCACGGTATTTATAGTTGTTTTTCAACGGAATACCATTGATGAGAATCTCTCCAGAATCTGGGATTACCATTCCTAGAATACACTTGATAAGTGTAGTTTTTCCAGACCCATTAGGTCCTAGGATTGAGAATATTCCTCCTTCGCCAATAGTAAGGTCGATGCCTTTCAGCACTTCATTCTTACCAAATTTTTTATGTAAATCCTTAACTTCTATCATTGTCTATAGGTTTCATTCTTGGATTTTCATCCATCAAATCGTCTGGTGTAAACACGGGTGAAACTTTTTCTGAAAAGTCTATAATATCTATAAATAGGCTTCTCAAAAGAATAATTGTCTCTGGAGTTCGGTTTACAATATATGAGAACAGTTTTACAGGTCTGTACGGCACGTCTCCAATGCCATCTTTATCTAGGTCATAACCTGTATAATTGCTCCAAAAATTTTTGTCGAATTTATTGTCGTTTATTCTTCCGTTATAGGAGATATCGAAAGAGTTATACAAGAAATTATTATCTACAATCTTGTTTTCATAGCAAGCACCTTTTACACGGATTGCATAGCCATTACTCGTAAAATTATTATTAGCATACACCAATCTATTGCTGCCTTCCACAGTTATTCCGACGGTATTTTCTAAAAATGTATTGTTTTTAATATTGACGTCGTTAACTTCTTTCAACAGTAGACCATAGGCTGCAGTTCCCCAATTTTTCTTGATAATATTATTATGAACTTCCATCACCTTCGAGAACATCAGAGCTATTCCTGCTCCGTTTGTTTCAAACACGTTGTTATTCACTCGGTTATTATTGCTAAACATAAAGTGAAGTCCGTAGCGCACATTGTTTTTACTAAAGTTATCTATGATATCGATTTCATTAGAAAACTCGAGGTAGATACCGTCACGCACGTTTCGGACGTCGTTTCCTCTTACTTCTACATTATTACAATGCCATAGATGTATGGCGTTTCCAGAGTTAAATTCGGTTACAGCTTCACCTTTCACAATATTATTTAGGACTTTTCCATTGGTTGCTTTTTGTAAATAAATTCCAAAAAAAAGTTTTTCGAGAATTAGGTTTTGGATAGTAAACCCTGAACTATTCACTACTCTAACGGCTGCAAAATCGGTTGTATAACTAAGCCCAACGTTAATAATTTTAAACCCGTCTAAGATTACATTATCAGCACCAATAGTGATAATTTCCCCTTCTTGACTTCCATCAATAGTTGGCATATCTTCACCAATAATGGTGACTTCTTTGTCTATTTTTATATTCGCTTCTTTATAAACTCCTTTTTTCACAAGAATTGTGTCTCCGTCAACAGCCTGTTCCAGTGCTTCATTAATAGTTTTCACGGAACAACTACTACAAACGGTGATTGTTTTTGCTTGAGCTCCTACAGAAGCAAAAGTCATTAGAATTAAAGCGATTATATAGTGAGTGTTTTTCAAAACAGAAGTGAAGTTTAGCTGTCTACAACTATGGTTCAATTGTTTTAGTGCTTTAAGTGTTTTTGAATTTCTTCCCAGGTAAAGGTTTTTCCAGAGAACTCTTCTTTAGTTCTTTCTGCTTCTTCTTTGCTCTTAAATCCAGAAAGGTTTGCTCCCATTGGGCTTTGGATTTTCTCGCTCACCAAATATGTTGCTTTAGTTGCATCGATCAATTGTCCGGGCTCTTTAAAATCGGATATTAAGTAGAGTGCTATCTCCGTATCATTCATGTTTTCTTGATAGGAGTGCACCATACATTCAATGGCGTCATATTTAAAAGCTTTTCCTTTATCGCTAACTAATTGTGCAGCGTGTTGTCTGTCTACAATTGTCATGTCGCAATAGGCACAAGCATCGGAGCCATATTCAATTTTCTGAGGACTTATTTCGCAAGAAACAAGCAACAAGGCAAAGAGGCTTAAAAGAAATAAACGTTTCATGGTTTACTTAAAGTTTTATAATTGGTTACTTAACTTTTTTATATTCTTGTTTTCCTACGAAGAAAGCTATCAACGTTAGAAGCATACCTACGAATAGTAAATATCCTCCTGTAGATGGCCAAGAATCGACATCGAAATTGAGCATTTTTTGGTAGCCAATAAGAGGTGGCTTATAGGTCATTGGAGTTCCATCTGGGTGTGTGTATGCCATAATAGCATTTGGATCTAGGTCTGTTCCGTAGTCTAATAACCACAGGTTGAAGTCGTACATTCCTAATATTCCTAAGATAGACATAAGGATAAACCATCCTAGAAACCATTTGTAGTTTACTTTGCCTATAAAACCTAGGATTCCGATAATTACTCCAAGTGCTGCCATAGCACCAACTACAATTGGGAACACTTTAAACTCCCACATTTCTTCAACTTTTGGGATTGTTTTCATCCCTATATAGTGGTTAAGTCCGTCGATGTTTTGAATATCGAACTCTTGAACTCCTTGGATTCCTTGAATATATATATTCATACCAAGTGGGTCAGGATATTGAGGTGCACCAAGCATTATATTCCATAAAGGGAATTTAAAAAGCCCTAATAGTAGCAAGGAGCCAACAATCATTAATATTCCTGCTTTTTTCATTTTATTTATTTTTTTAATCTGCGTAGTGCAGATTGCATAGACATCAGTTAGGGTTTGAAAGCCTACTTGTAGGTTTTGTGTTGATTTTCACATTTTATAAAAGTGATTTTTAAAAAGACGGGGGAAATCAACAACCCCCGTCTTTATTGAAAATACTATTAACCACTAATCACAAGTATTTTCACAACTAAAAACATCTTTAGTCTTCACCTAAGCTCCAAGACAACTCTATGTCTGAGTCTTCAGGGCTTACTCGAATATACCCTTGCATTTCTTGGTGGAGTGCAGAACAGAAATCTGAACAATAGAATGGCCAAACTCCCACTTGTTTTGGTTCCCAAACTAAAGTTTCGGTTGCTCCAGGCATAATTAGCATTTCAGCATTATTAGCTCCAATTACTGCGAATCCGTGTGGTACGTCGAAATCTTGTTCAAGGTTTGTAACGTGGAAGTACACTTTGTCTCCTACTTTAATTCCTTCGATATTATCAGGATTAAAGTGGCTACGAATCATGTTCATGTATATATGCACTTCTTTTCCTTCACGTACAATTTTCACGTCTGAATCGTTAAGAGCACCATAAGGGTGTTTATTTTCATTCAATCTGTAAATCTTTCTTGAGTTAGGTGCAACCATATTTCCAGGAATAGCTGCAGCGTAGTGAGGCTCACCAATAGTTGGGAAGTCTAACAATAGCTCCATTTTATCTCCAGTAATATCGAATAATTGTGCAGATTGAGTAAGTTCTGGACCTGTTGGTAGGTATCTATCTTTTGTAATCTTGTTTAGTGCTACAAAATATTTACCAAATGGTTTACGAGAGTTACCGCCAGGAATCATACCGTGTCCAACAGAGTAGAATACAGGTTGACGGTCTAACACTTCCCAAGTTCCAACTTTCCATTTTACAACTTCCGAAGAGATAAAGAAAGTGGTGTATGCATTTCCTTTGTCATCAAACTCGGTGTGAAGTGGTCCTAGACCTGGTTGTTTTACAACACCTGCAAGGATATCTTCGAAGTTCAAGATTGGAATACCATAGGCTTCTCCGTCAAATTTCTCATTTTCAATAGCGTCAAGCATTTTAGTAAAGCTATGTACAGTTAAGTCTGCAGAAAGTTTACCGTTACCAATAATGTATTCACCTGTTGGATCTACGTCACACCCGTGAGGAGATTTTGGAGTTGGCAAGAAGTAAACAGCTCCAGGAACGTCAAGTGGGTTTACTTGTAGAACTTCTTTCATCATTGTTGAAGTAGCAACGTGTGTGTGTTCATCCATTACGTTATGTGCGTAATTTGCTGGCACTTTTTTCCCTCCTCCATTATTTACATACTCTTCAATTTTCTTCCAGTTTATAGCTGCAATAAAATCTTTATCATTTTGAGAAGCGTTAACTTCTAAAAGCGAGTGAGCTTCTTCGGTATTATAAGTAGTAAAGAAGAACCACCCGTGACTCTTATCACGTCCAGGGTGAGAAAGGTCATAGTTAAATCCAGGCATCATCAACTGGAATTTAATGTTCATTCTTCCTGTTTCTTGATCAACTTTAATAAAAGTTAGAGCCCCTTTAAAGTTTCCTTTATAGTCTTTAATAGACATATCTGTTTGAGGTACTGGAACAGAGAAACGAGTTCCTGCAACTACATACTCGGTATTTTCAGTAATAAAAGAAGAACTGTGGTTACCTGCACTGTGAGGGATTTCGATAATCTCTTCGGTTTTAAAGTTCTTCAAGTCGATTCGAGCAATACGAGGGGTGTTGTTACCGTTGATAAATACCCAACGTCCATCAAGCACACCTTCTGTTTGTGAAATATCTGGGTGGTGAGAATCATCCCATGGCACAAACCCGAAAGATGTGTTTAACATTGGTTTAGTTTCTTCTGTATATCCCCATCCATTTTCTGGGTTTTGTGAGAATACAGGAAGAACTTTTAGCAAACGACCCGAAGGTAGTCCATATACGCCAAGTTGTCCGCTAAATCCACCAGACATAAATGCGTAGAATTCGTCATGTTCGCCAGGAGCTACATAAACTCGCTCGGCTGCATTAGTGGCTAATCCACCCTTGCCTCCTGTTTGTGCCCGTTGACTGTTGTCACCACAACTTACCATTCCGGCAGCCATGACTAGGGCAACTACAATATTGATTGTTTTTTTCATATTTTTATTATTTAAAATTAGAGTTGTTTGTCTATTTATTAGAGAGTTCTAAAGTATTCAACTAGTTGACGAGCTTGTTCTTCTGTCATGTTTTGATTAGCCATTGGCGAACCATTAAACTCTTGTAGTAGATCTTTTGCAAGAGGGTCATTTTTAACCATTCCTTCAGGATCAAGAATCATATTCATTACCCATTCTGGAGTTCTTCTTTCTAGGATTCCTTTTGGAGCAGGACCAATAAATTTCTTTGTAGGTTTATGACATGCAGTACAATTTGCTTTAAAAACCTCAGCTCCTTTTGCAGCCATTGCTTCATCGATAGTTTCGCCCAATTCTACATTCTTAACTGGACCGACACCTTTATTAGTTAAGTCAACTCTTTGAGAAGGTTTAACAGTGTTTTCTGTTTCAACTTTTTTTGGAGTTTCAGTTTTTTGAACTCCAATTGGTGTAGGTGCATCATTTTTTTTCTCTTCCTTTCCGCCGCAGCTTATCATTGATATGATTGCAATTACGGCAATTGATTTTAGTAAATACTTCATAGCTTTAGTTGTTGTTATTAATTTATGGAACAAATTTAGAGTTATAGACTCGCTTAGAAAATGACTTTTATCATAATTAACGATATTTTCATCCTTAATTCACTATCTAAAGATCAAAACCCTATAACAACCTCATTTACAACAACTAAAGCAATGTTTTTAAGACCACTTTTATTTGTAAAATGCTTGTATTTAACTAAGTATTAATAACACTGAAAAAATATAAGAAGTATTTCTCAAAAACTTGAGTATTGGGTTGTTTGGTTATGTTTTCAAACTTTAAGATGAAAATGAATAATGAGGTGACATTCAACAAGCAAAAACAAAATAACAACAAAGGGTATTAAATAATCATATGATTACAAAGAGTGGTTTTTAGATTTTTTTAAATAATAGAAAGGATAATGCTTAGAAATCAAAAGCTTATTTGTGAGGTAAAAGATTGTTTTTCTTCAGTGATTTTAAAAGGACTCTCACGTAGTCTTGTATGGATTCTTCGGTGTTAGAAGTATTAGCTATCTCGATATTTGCTTTCCACATTAGATCGCTTTCATTTTGGGGGCAGAGGCAGTATAATAAAGTTTCAGTATAAATAATTGGATTGCTCTCATAGCTTTCACTTCCATAAGCGACAGGGTGTTTATTTGAGTACTCACCATAGACTTCAAAAGTTCTCACTAAGTTTCTATAGGATTGAAATAGTGAAACCTTTGAGTCTCTTCCTATTATTCTTGAAAAGAAAACAGCATCGAAACCATCAGCTACTAGTTCGTTTTTAAGTAGTTCAAGCTCCTTGTCGGTTTTGTTACCCACTATTATTTCTTCACCAAAATAATCAACACTTTTAACTGCCTTAATTTTATGTTTTTTTAAGGCTTCGGCTAAACTAAATTCAAACTGTTTTTGGATCCCACCATCTGGAGTCATTCCAATAACAAGTACTTTGTTTACTCTATAATCTGCGTTATCGGGATTTGTGTATTGGTCCACCAATTTACTACTAGAGCACGCCCCGAGCAACAAAGAAAAACAAGTATAGAATAAAGTACTTTCATATTTTAAAGGCATTGTATATGAAATGGAATATTGAGCATACTACACCAATATTTCTTTAACTTCATATAGCTTTGGAATTGTTACGCGCCACTTATACTCATCTTTAAGTTTTAATCGGAGTGTGTCTTGAGCTGTGGATTCGCCGTGAATTAGGAATACTTCTTCTGGAGTATTTTTTATTTCAGAAACCCAATTTAAAAGACCTTTTTGATCTGCGTGGGCTGATAGACTTTCTATGTGATGAACTCCAGCTTTAACTGGATGGTATTCTCCAAAAATTTTAAGCTCGTGTGTTCCTTCCAATAGTTGTCTGCCGCGAGTACCTTCGGCTTGAAACCCTACTAAAAGTATGTTTGTATTTGTTTTATCAAGTTTTTGTTTTAGATAGGTCAAAACACGGCCGCCAGTTACCATTCCACTTCCTGCAATAACTACTTTAGGTCGTGGATCGTCAATAGTTTCCCAAGTTTCTTTATAGGAAGTAATTATATTCATCCTTCTATTCATAGCTTTAAAGTCGTCTATAGGTAGTTTATGCCATTCTGTAAAGCTTCTAAACACGTTCAGCACGTTGTTCCCCATAGGGCTATCAATAAAAATTGGAATGTTTGGTATTCGGTTTTCGTTATACAGTTTCCAAAGGAGAAACATTAAGGTTTGTAGTCGTTCAACTGCAAAAGAAGGAATTATTAGAGTTCCTCGATTGTGTATAGTTTCATTAATAAGATCTACAAGCTTATCTGAAACACTATCATTTGGGTGCAGTTTATTTCCGTAGGTGCTTTCTATAAACAAATAATCAGCCCATTCGGGTTTTTCGGGTGGAAAAAGCAGTAGATCATGTTCTCTTCCGATGTCTCCTGAAAAGACAAATATTTTTCCAAAAATCTCAAGCTGTATAAATGTAGCCCCGATAATATGGCCATTGTATCGAAATCGATATTTGATGTTTTCGGATAGTTTAACCCATTTATCTCTTTCTTCAGATTGGAAAAAACCTAGTGTTATTTCTGCTTCTCTTATTGTGTAGAAAGGCTTGGCAGGTGAATGGTCTGTATATCCTTCATCATTAGCTTTTTTGGCTTCTTCTTCCTGTATTTTTGCGCTATCCAAAAGTATAATTTCGGCAATAGCTAGAGTTGGAGCTGTTCCAATAATTTTTCCTCGATAGCCATCTTTAATCAGTCTAGGCAAATATCCGGAATGATCCATATGGCCATGAGTTAGTAAAACCACGTCAATTGTAGAAACATCAAAAGGCAGTGGTTTCCAATTTTCTTGGCGCAGTTCTTTTATTCCTTGAAACATTCCACAGTCAATTAAAATATTTCGCTCGGGAGTTTCCACCAAAAACTTGGACCCAGTAACGGTTCCTGCGGCTCCTAAAAAGTGAACTTTAATTTTTCGCATTTGGATTGTGGTTACATAAAAGCGTTATTTCTTTAATGATTCGCTTCTTTCTATTTTCGGAAATCCCTAAGTGATCTAAATAAAACTGGTCGTTTATCAATTGTCTACAGAGCACGACATCTCTACTGAGCAAAAAATGTTTCTCGCGTTGGCTTAATAAATTAGAAACTGTTACAGGGTATAACCCTAATTTATCGATCATATCTTTAAGGCCATTGTTTTTAGGGTAATCCCAACTCAATAGATATAAGCCTACACATTCGCCATAATCAATAGCGTCTGTAGAAAAGCGAGTATTTGTTACCACCCATCCTTTATTAGGTGCTTCCTCCCCTGTGTTTCCGACATAAAAATTGAAAATATCACGATATCGAGAATGTATATACAAGGGAGTTTTCACATCGCACTTCCGACCACTGTCTCCATGGAATTTACATTCAACAACTATGTATTGATTATCTTTTTGTCCAACGATATCAACCTCATGTGTCACACATTTTCCTTGTAGAATTTGACCTACTTCAACTTTATATCCGCTATAGTGAAGAAGGGCCGCTATAAATTTTTCAAATGGAAAACCTGTTGGACCCAGTTCATATATTGCATTTTTCAGCTTATATCTAGAAGCAAAAGTCCCTTCTCGTTTTCTTAATAGTGAAAAGGCTCTATTGTATATTTCTTTAGTAGAAATCCCGGGATAAAGCTCTTGATAGACTGTATTTGCTATCTCTGTAACTAAATCTTCATCGGCACCGCTTTTTCTTAGAGAGTTCTTTAATCTATCTATTGAAAAAACAGAACGTTCTCCAGATTTTTTTACAATTTCTATATCAGCGGCTTTGTCCATATTGGTTTACGACGGATTATCATGAAGAGCTAATAATGGCTCTGTTGTTTGAAGTCCTAGTTTTATAATTAACGGATTTGAGAAGATACTACTAAAAAACCGATGTTTACGATTTACAAAAGCAATCATTCCACTTTCTCTCTGTTTTACGAAGAGTAATAATCCGTCTTCAAGAGTAACGTTTTGCATCCAATGAAATGAAGGTTTACATGATTTAAACAAATCTTGAAGCTTTCTTTTATTTTCAATTTGAACTTCATCTAAATCAAATTCATTCCCTACGTGAAGAATACTGAATTCTGAATTGGTTATTTCAAGTATATACCGAAGTACATTTAGTTCTTTTGTGTTCCAGCTTCTTTTAAAATCTGTTGGAAATACAATTTCATTGAGTTTTTTGAAGTCTACGTGTTTAGGTATTCCCAAAACGGGGCAATATCTCACCTTTTCCATTACGTTGATAGTGTTTTGTCCATACACAACACTTTCGTCATCTGTAGATCCACGAGTTCCCATTATAATTAAGTCTATCTTTTCTTCTTCGACTTTCTGTTTCAATCGATCTACAAGAAATCCATATTCATACTCAAAATGAATATTATGAATGTCAGGATTTACAATTTTATTGACTTGATCTTTCCAAGCATTCATTTTAACCTTCACTTGTTTTTCGGCTTCGACATATTCTCTAGAATCTGGAACGGGGAACAATGGGTTCCCTATAGCTGATGCACTTATGTAATAAGTGTGATAAATATGGAATGTGCACTCTGTTTTACTATATAATTCGAAGGCGTACAAAACTGCATTAAATGCATTTGTTGAAAAATCAGTTGGGATTAAAATGGATTTTTGCATAATGTGTTTTAGTTAGCATATTCTCTCTAAACAAAGTTAGGATACCGAATACACTCGATTAGGAATCTTATTTATTTTTTGATTCGTGCATAGCCAACAAAGGCACTTTTGTGTACATTCCTAATTCTCGAACCATAGGATTAGTAAAAATACTTCCGAAGAAATTATGTTTTTTATTTACAAAAGCGATCATTTCACTCTCTCTACTCTGAACGAAACTTCTCACTCCGTCGTTTACGTCCATATCATATAGACGATGATGCGTAAAGTCTGATGGTGCCAAAATAGATTCAAGTAGTGTTTTGTTATCTTTTTGAGCTGGCGTCAAGGACTTTGTGTTTTGTATATGCAATATTCGAATTGGTGCATTGGTCAATTTCGCGATTTTCACGAGAGTTTCAAGTTCTTTTAGTTTATAATGAGTTCGGAAGCTTGTTGGAAAAACAATTTCATTTGGCTCTTTAAACCGAGCATTAACAGGAATAGCAAATACAGGACATGCTCTAATTTTCTCCATTATGTTCACTGCGTTGCTACCTACAAT
>DATGMT010000171.1:0-2874 GCA_035307265.1 Aequorivita sp. | reverse complement strand
TTTTTTCCGAAACTGCGAAGTGTTTCAACCCACACAACAGGAAACATAATCAAGTTTACAATAGGGATAAACAATAAAATTGTCCACCATGCTGGCCTATTAATAATCTTCATTAGTACAACAGCATTGTAAATTGGCATTGCTGCCTCCCAAGATTTTCTACCTGCTAATTGATACAGTTTCCAAGTTCCTGCAAAATGGATAATCTGAATTATCAGAAAAAATATTAACCAACCTGTCCAACTCATGATATTCCTTAATTTGTTAATTCGTATAATCCTCTCAAGTGAATATTGAAAGGAGTTTAAAATTTATATACTTTAAAATTTCAATTCTAATTTTGTTTTTTACTTTATCTGTAAAACGTCTTTCATCGTGAAGACTCCTTTTTTATCTTTCAGCCATTCAGCAGCTAAAATAGCTCCTTTAGCAAATCCTTCTCTTGAATGAGCTTCGTGCTTTAATGAAATAGTGTCTATATGCGACTTATACTCAACCACATGAGTTCCTTTCACATCTTTCTCTCGTTTAGCAGTAATATTTAATTGGCTTTTATGTTCGGCTTCCAGTTTCCACTCCTTTTTACTAGAGTGTTTCAAAATTGTTTCTGCAATTGTAATAGCTGTTCCACTTGGAGCATCTTTTTTTTCTGTGTGATGAATTTCCTCAACAGAAACGTCATATTCTTCCCATTGGGCCATCAATTTAGCTGCATATTCATTTATACTGAAAAACAAATTTACACCAACACTAAAATTTGACGCATAAATGAAGCTTCCGTTACGTTTTTTACACAAGTTTGTTATTTCATCGAACCGATGCAACCAACCTGTAGTTCCGGAAACCACAGGAATTTGACTTTCCAAAGCTTTCGAAATATTGTTGAAAGCGGCTTCAGGAGATGAAAACTCTATGGCAACATCTGCTTCCTCAAAATTTCCTTCGGAAGAAGTTTCAGTACTTTTAAAAACCACAGAATGCCCTTTATCTAGAGCCAACTTCTCAATGGTTTTCCCCATCTTTCCATATCCTAAAAGTGCTATTTTCATATATGATTACTTAAATCTATACACCAATGACATTCCGTAATGGGGTTGTGAATTAAAAGGATTGGCTTCAAAATTTGGTTGAAGAGATAAATCGTCCATCACTTCATATTGCTGTAAATGTGCATCGACATTAGCGTCTACAATATTGAGCAAGTAGAAAGCTAAAGTTACAATTATACTTACGCTCTTATTCTTTTGAGCCGATCGTTGTGCATTTATCAATCTGTCGTTTGTAATAACGGGTTCGTTTCCATCGCCAAAAAACTCATCGTCTTTATAACCTGCAAGTCGTCTTTTATAAGCATCTCGGAAACGATTATAGTCTTTATCGTTTTGTTTATAGAAGTATACCCCCGCTGCCATCCCGGCATAGATGATAGGGATTTTCCAATACTTTTTGTTGTAGGCTTGCCCTAGTCCAGGAACCACCGCTGAATAGAATGCAACTCGTGAAGGTGCTAACGGATCGTACTCTGGCACTGAAACAATAGATTCTTTTACAATTAAAGATTTCTCATCCTTTTTCACAACCAGGGAATCAGACTCCTGTGAGAATAAAGGCGAGGCAAGAATTAAAAAAAAAATATAGAAGAAGTTATTTTTCACCTTTAATCAACTTCAAGATTCGATTGAAATCCTCTTGATTTTTAAATGGCACTACTAATGTTCCTTTTCCTGACTTGGTAACTTTTACGTTTACCTTAGTTTCAAAAAAATCAGTCAATTCCTTTTTAGCTTTATTAGCAAAAGGAGGAGTGCTTTCTTTTTTTGTTTCGGAAGCTTGTTTTGGATTTTTATACTCGCGAACTAAAGCTTCTGTTTCTCGAACAGATAGATTTTGTCCTAAAATCTTTTCATAGATATCTAGTTGATCGCTTAAATCATCAACATTTATCAACGCACGACCATGCCCCATACTGATAAATCCGTCGCGCATACCGGTTTGAATTATTGGATCTAACCTAAGTAAGCGTAAGTAATTGGCTATTGTTGATCGATTTTTCCCTACTCTATCGCTAAGTTCTTCTTGAGTAACACTTATTTCTTCAATCAATCGCTGATAGGACAATGCAATTTCTATAGGATCTAAATCTTGGCGCTGAATGTTCTCTACCAAAGCCATTTCAAGAGATTCCTGATCGTTTGCTATTCGAATATAAGCAGGGATTGTCTCTAAACCTACTAATTTAGAAGCTCTAAACCTTCTTTCACCACTTACTAATTGGTATTTATTGAAATCGAGTTTTCTTACCGTAATTGGCTGTATAACCCCTAATTCTTTTATAGACGAAGCTAACTCACGAAGAGATTCTTCATTAAAACTAGTTCTAGGTTGAAATGGGTTTACTTCAATGCTTCCCAATTCCAATTCTACAATACTTCCAACTACTTTATCAGCATTTTTATCTTCAACAGATTTAATATCGTTTGAAGGATCTTTCAATAAAGCTGAAAGTCCACGTCCTAATGCTTGTTTTCTTGTTGCTTTCGCCATTTATTCCTTTTCGTTTTTCTTAATTAGTTCGTGTGCCAAACTTAAATAATTATCGGCTCCTTTACTAGACGCATCATAACTGATTATACTCTCTCCAAAACTTGGTGCTTCACTTAAACGCACATTACGCTGAATGATTGTACTAAAAACCATTTCATCAAAATGCTTCCTTACTTCATCTACTACTTGATTAGATAATCGCAAACGCTGGTCATACATGGTTAGCAGCAATCCTTCAATATCTAATTCTGCATTGTGTATTTTTTGAACACTTTTTATTGTGTTTAATAACTTTCCAAGTCCCTCTAAAGCGAAATATTCACATTGAAT
>DATGMT010000170.1:0-6142 GCA_035307265.1 Aequorivita sp. | reverse complement strand
CACGGACGTATTCCACAAAACGGTGCCGACCTTGATATCTTCGAGCGTTTGTATGCGGTTCGTTTAGAAAAAATTAGAAAGCTACCAGAAGCACTGGTATTACTTGCAGACTTAGACTCATACGGTTTACTAACGACTTCTGATAATATTAGCGAAGACATAGATGCTATGGATGCTGACACATTATTAGCAGAACTAGGGGTATCTCTTTCACCATCAGACGAAAATGATATTACCGTCTTACGCCATGTACGCTCAACGGCTGAAAAACGTGCAGCTGATGAAGTAGCCCAACGAGAGAAGTGTGAAGACTTTGAACTGTTCAAGCCACTATTTGAGCAAGTAGAGCGTGAGCTACAGCATAAACAGCGTCAGACACGTCCGTTCGGCAACAACGTTAATATTGAAGTGGGACACTGGTTCATACTATCGGGACTCACTGCTTATGTTGCCGAAGAGGGAGATGACTTCGACTCGCCACAGGGCAAAAAAGATGCACGCTTACGAGTGATTTTTTCTAATGGAACGCAAAGCAATATGCTGCGCTTATCGTTAGTACGTGCTTTGTATAAAGATGACAAAAGCCGCCGCATCACCAGTACCGATATGGGGCCATTGTTTGGTGATCTTATAGAAGATAATGATATTGAAAGCGGAACTATCTACGTTCTACGCAGCAAGTCCGACCACCCATTTGTGGCTGAACATCGAGAGTTAATTCATAAAATTGGTGTAACGGGTGGCAAGGTAGAAACACGTATAGCCAATGCAGCAAAAGATGCAACTTACCTACTAGCCGATGTGGAGATTGTTGCAACCTACAAACTACATAACATTAATCGTATAAAGCTAGAGAACCTCTTTCACCGTGTTTTTAGCTCTGCACAGCTCGACCTTACGATAGAGGATCGTTTTGGTAATCCGGTAAAACCTAAAGAGTGGTTTTTGGTGCCATTGCATGTAATCGACGATGTGGTTGGGCGTATTCGTGATGGTTCGATTGAGAATGTAACTTATAACGTAAAAACAGCTCAGCTAGAGTAAATAGGTCTATAGAGAGAGATACATGGAAAGCTTTGAGAAAATTCTTATTGGTTTTTTGATATTTGTCATAACTTCCATTATTGCCTATCTCTTTCGAATGCGTCAGTTGTATGTGTCGTCTCCCAAGCTATTTCGGCATGCGCATATTTCAAGCTCCGGGTCACTGAGTGAGTTAATTGTTTATAACAAAGGTAATCAAGTTGAAGAGGATATTCTTGTAGAGCTAGATCCTGAATTAAAAGGTGAGTTGCTCGCATCAAGCTCTAGTAATGTATCTTTTGAAAAATCAATTATGAAAATTGAACGTCTTCATAAAGGTGAAAAAACTTCAGCAATATTGTTAATCGATAATGGGATGCTTGATTCTACAAAAATCATATCTGTTTCTTCGAAAGGTACAAAAGGTAGAGTCATCAAAGAAGCGTCTGATATACCGCCAAACTTTGCTAAAACCTTCATCTTATTTGTTTTTTTTATATGCATATTTCCAGGAGTTAAATATGCACAAAAAGCATACAAAACAATCAACAATCAATATGTAGAGTATAGGCTTAAGAGCATTGTCGATTTAGGATGGAGCAACTTATCAAAATACTATCAATCTGATCTAAGTATGAGCTATAGCAATCAAGAGTTCCCTATTAGATTTATAGGCCCTCAAGTTTCAGAAAATAATACATCTATGTTGGTTTTTGAAGCATACAACAAAACTGCTTCCCCTCTGGAAGTGATGGTAAATATGTTTAATATGCATCCTGAAGATCTTACATTCTACGAGAGGGTTACTCTACAACCGCTGACAAAACAACGTATCGTAATACCCAACCCTAAAGAAAGATTTTCAACTCCAGATCCACTAGGATTCAGGCTGACTTGGAATGGCAAAGTACTTTACAGTCTGGAATACTCTCCAGCATATGATTATTTCTAAATCACCCTAGTAAAGGTATATGCCCCTCCTCCGTAAAAAAGGACTTAGAGCGAAACATATGAAATCAACTATTTCCGGACGGTTTAGCAAGTTTCTCCACCTATTTTAGGTATTAAACTATGGCTGTAGCTATGTGGTTGCTGTTACGCTTACTTTGTTTTGCATGGCTGATCGCCCTGACGTGCGAGGTGTAGTGCATTAGAAGCTCACACCAGTGACTTAAACGCTTAGCTTTTAACCCTGATTTATGATTAGAAAATCATGCTTAAAATAAACAACTTAGTCATTAGTATGAGTAGTAGGTGGCATGATTACGCATGAACAGAAAGCTTCTTGTTTATTAAAAAGAGGTTACCTTCGACGTAATATTTATTGCAGTAGAAAGCAAAGTAAAGTCAATGTATTTAACTATATTGAGCTACTCTATAGTACCACTCGATGTCATGTTAGTAATAATGGTTAAATCATAATATAAAAACATTGAAATACGAAACCAGAAGGAACGTATAGATTTGGATACTCATAAATTAAAAGAACTCTACACTAGTTATGGCTTTAATGAGCAGCCAATTAACAAAAAAGGGGTAATAGTCTTTACCCTTAGAAGTGGACACTTTCATAACGCCGATATAATTGCATTGTCTGATGAAGCCGATATCGAAGGTACATTTCAAGAGCTGCGAAAACTAGACTTTGCTTGCACAGTACGAAAATATTCCAAAATAGAAGAAGTCGAAGATGCCTTGTTTAGGGGGTTTTTTTCTGCAAAAGAAACTAAAGAAAGCTTAAAGAAAGAGTATGAAAAGCATATTAAATCCATAGAAGAGTCTTTAGGCATTAAGGGTGCTTATAAATATGTTGAGGTTGGTTACAGTGTAAATGGAGAAAAAGGTGAAGAAAGATTGTTAGATGTAATAACGAGTGCATTTAACACCAATCGACCTACCTTGATTTTAATTGAAGCCGCCGCTGGTTTTGGGAAAACATGTACTGCATTTGAAGTTTTGAATGAGCTTTTAAAATCTTGTAGCTCGAAAATTCCACTGTTTAGTGAATTATCTCGCAACCGTAAAGCAAAAATTTTCCGTTACGTATTTTTAGACGAGATTGATAGAAGCTTCCCCACCCTCAAGTCGACATTAGTTCAACAAAAAATAAAACAAGGTAAGGTTCCAGTAATCTTAGACGGGTTTGACGAACTAATTCTACAAAGTAACTCTTCTGATGACGATGGTTACGACTCTGCTGAGCCAATGTTAGCAACTATCGGAGAGCTCTTAGAAGATAACTCGAAAGTTTTACTGACAACCCGCCGTACTGCAATCTTTGATGGTGACTCTTTTCATGAGTGGGTTTTAGAGCACCAGGATAACTTCGATGTTTTAAGAATTAGACTTAACGAACCTACAATTGAAGACTGGCTGACTAGTAATAAAATAAACGCACTTGAAAGATTAAACTTCCCAATAAAAAAACTAAACAACCCTGTTTTACTAGCTTACTTAAGAGGAGTTCAAGATGAAGACTTCGTAGGTACATTGAACTCTAATGATATTGTAGACCGTTATTTTTCTACTCTGCTGGAGCGTGAGAAGGAGCGTCAGAACCTGAATCTAACTACTGATGAACAACTAGGTATTATGCGAACAATTGCAGCTGATATGATATCCTTGAATTATACTTCAGAATCAAAAGACTATCTTGAGCTACTTATCGCTGATAAATTCACCCATCTTCTAGAAAAAACAAGATCATTTTATACATCTGCTGAGCGCCCTTCTCTTGAGGAGTTGATTACTAAGCTAACCACACACGCTCTTCTTGATAGGTTCGGAAATAAGGACAGTATAGGCTTCATAAACGAATTTGTATTAGGAAACTTTGTTGCTGATGTTATTGTCGAGTCTCAAGACCCTGAGTGGATTGGAGGGCCACGCTTCTTAGAACCTGCTGTAATTGCAACGATTCCGAGAGACGACGGTAGAAAAGAGGAGTTTTGGAATCTAATAAAGTTCTCTGTTGAGTTTCAAGAGTCGATTGATAAAATAACTTATAGTCAATCATTGTGTGACGAAATAAAAATTAGTTTAAACAATGATACTTTGTCAGATCGTATTTTTAGAAACTTAAGCTTTGGGGAGCACTCAAGGATTGAACGTTTTGTTTTTTTAGACTGTACATTCCATGACTGTAGCTTTTTAAGAGCTAATTTAATTAGTGTCACATTTGTTAACTGTTCTTTTTATAATTGCAACGTTTTAGACAAATCGTTTTTAGAAACCCTCGATATCGACTTAATAAATAATACTGAAGATATGCCAGGGTTTTTGGAAGCTTTAGGAAGTACTTCAACTAAGGATGACCATGCTTCTGACGATGAAAACATTTCAAATATCGAGTTATTTATTTTAGAAAAATTTTGGCCACGTGGAAAGCCAAGAGCTTTTAAACATAGGTCAAATAGTGTTTTTTATAGAGGCAGCAAATTTATTCCAACAGAAGTACATATTGCTATAAATAATTTGAAAGATCGCGGCATTCTATCTACTCCTGATAAGACAAGCTTTCTTGAACTAGATTTTTCGAAAATAAATTTAGTGAAAAAAATATTAGGTAGGGATAGTTAAAATGGATAACAATAGAGCGATAAGGGAATTAAATAGCTTAATTGAAGATGCACTAAAACCCTCTGGTATTTTATATCGAGTTTTTGGAAGAGCCAAAGAAAATAACTCCTTACGTAAAAAAATAGAAAAGTGCCCTAATAAATACCAGCCAAGCGGTAAAAAAATTCAAGATTTTTTGGGAGTTAGAGTCACATTATATTTTTCAGATGATGTAGATATCGCTGTTGACTTATTAAAAAGAAAGTTTGACTTCATCGCCACAGATTCAGTAATTGATCAACCTGAGGGTGATGTTTTCTCTGCCAAACGTTTTAATTTAATTTTTAAAACTCCTGAATCGATAAATGTTGCATATCCTAACGAACATGAAGAGATTATTGATAAGACCTTCGAAGTACAATTTAGAACAGTATTATCTGAGGGCTGGCATGAAGTCGAACACGATTTGAGATACAAAACAAAAGAAGATTGGAACAATCATAATGATCTTAATCGAGCTCTCAATGGTATATTTGCTACTCTTGAAACCTCTGACTGGGGAATCATTAAGTTATTTGAAGAGCTATCTTACAGGCATTATAAAGATAATAAAGTTGAAGAAATGCTCAGAACAAAATTCAGGCTAAGATTGAATTCAAATATTTCATGTGAACTATTAAAAATAATTACAGAGGACTCTTATGTATTTAAAGCGCTATTCCGTGCATCCAGACCTGAAATAATTAAGAATCTTTCATTTATTTGTAGGTACGTTCCTTTAACTTATGACACATTAGTACATGTAATTAATTACAGAGAAATACAATCTGAAAAAATAAATGAACTCCAAAGTGAAATTTTATTAGTCCATTTAGAAAACATATCAAATATTTAGCATGGTAAATACTACTCGTAAGTGTAACGCTCGAGTTGGGTTAGAAGGCAAACTACGGTAGCATCTTAGCCTTCCAATCCAGCAAGGTTAGAGAAGCACTATGAGGCACTAAACACAGTTCACCAGTGGACAACGATACCAGTTTTCTGCATGACTAAAAACAAGCCAATCACCCACTAAAATAGCGGAAGTGTGTTCTGGTCTAATTCCAATGGACACTTCAATAAGAGACAATAGTGGCCCTGTTCAAGTGGCCATTAACACGGTAACACTAAGCTGAGGTGAAGGTCAGTTTCATGCAAGGGTGTTACATTGAATGTATCATCAGTGAATCTTAGCGGTTTCTCTTCAAATCTATTTAAGGCAGGTTGAAATAGACTCGCTTCAAAATTTCTATCGATCCATGCAGCTTCCGTCCTATAACCCTCATAGTTCGCCAATTATTCTCAACACACCTATTCCGAATCTTTAACTGGTAAGTGCTCAGCAACCTCATTAGTATTCACTCCAAAGTAAATACACAAACGATCAAGCACGTCTGTATTAGTGACATACCCTTTCTGGTTAGCGATCTTAGACAGTGTGGTGCGATGAATTCCCGTCTCCCTCGATACTTCCTCCAAGGTTACACGTCTATCTTCTTTATATTCTTTATCAGCAATAAGT
>DATGMT010000169.1:0-2750 GCA_035307265.1 Aequorivita sp. | reverse complement strand
TGAAATTACGAATCAACTGTTAACACATCTTTCAGATCAAATTGAAGGATATGATTTTAATGAAGATCTTGTAGCTTCCAGTGGTCAGATTTTGGAAGGAGTTTTGGATCAACTGAATTCTGATTATCAATCTTTAGATTTAAGATTGAGTGAAATAATGCCTGAAACTCGATTGATTCAAAGTGCTTTGTTCGTAGGGGGTAATGAAGGACTGTCTCTAGATTCAGAATTAAAAAAAGAGATTCTTTCAGCGGATAGAGTTGATTTATTAGTCTCTTTTATCAAATGGAAAGCCATTGTTATTTTAAGAGAAGCCTTCAGAGAATTTACACAACGGGGAGGTAAATTAAGGGTGATTACGACAACATATATGGGAGCAACGGAGGCAAAGGCCATTGAGGAATTGTATCATCTGCCAAATACGGAAATCAAAATATCTTACAATAACACCAATGAACGTTTGCATGCGAAAGCATACCTCTTTTATAGAAATACTGGCTTTCATACTGGATATATAGGTTCCTCAAACTTTTCTCGGTCTGCACTTACGGATGGATTAGAATGGAATGTGAAAGTGACGACTAAAGAAATACCTCATATTATTGATAAGTTTCAAAAGACCTTTGATAGTTATTGGAATAATTCAGAATTTGAACTTTACAATTCGAGTAAACTTGAAGATTTAGACAAAACCTTACAGCAAAATAAATTTGGTAAATCAACCAAAGAGATTGTTAACTTCTTTGACCTGAAGCCCTATCATTATCAATCTGAAATTCTTGAAAAATTAAAAGTTGAAAGAACAATTCATGGTTCATTCAAGAATTTAGTTGTTGCCGCAACAGGTACAGGGAAAACGATGATTTCTGCATTTGATTACAAAAGGTATAACCAAGATTACCCACAATCTAAATTCCTATTTATTGCGCACAGAATTGAAATTTTAAGACAATCACTTCATACCTTTCGAAATGTATTAAAAGATCAAAATTTTGGAGAATTGTTTGGTGATGGCTATGTGCCTTCCGCGAAGAACGCTGTATTCGCAACCATTCAAACCTTAGCAGCGCAAGCAGAAACTTTTACTGATCCGGAATATTACGATTATATAGTAATGGATGAGGTGCACCATGTTTCTGCACGAACTTATCAGAAGGTAATTGATTATTATAATCCTAAAGTCTTATTGGGTCTTACCGCTACTCCAGAGCGAATGGATGGTAAGAATATTTTAAAAGATTTCAACTACCGTACTGCCGCAGAGATACGTCTTCCTGATGCATTAAACAATAAATTGCTTTGTCCATTTCAATACTTTGGAATATCGGATGCAGTAGATTATTCAAAAATCAAATGGAACAATGGTAGATATGATGTAGAGGAGTTAACGAATGTCTTGACTGCTAATGATATTAGGGTTAATGATATCCTTAAAAACTTAGAAAGCTATACAAAGGATTTTCGTAATGTGAGTGCAATAGGTTTTTGTGCGAGTATAAAGCATGCTACTTTTATGAAAAGTAAATTCTCAGAAGTAGGCTTATCTGCAGAATGTTTAACTTCTGAAAATTCGAAGGATAGGATTGATATTTTGCATCGTTTTAAATCAAAAGAAATCAACTATTTATTCGTCGTTGATATTTTTAATGAAGGTGTTGACATTCCAGAAATAGACACCGTTTTGTTTTTAAGACCGACAGAGAGTTTAACCATATTCTTGCAGCAATTAGGAAGAGGTTTAAGACTTAAAGAAGGGAAGGATGTTTTAACTGTACTGGATTTTGTAGGTCATGCAAGGAATGAATATGATTTTGAGAACAAGTTTAGGGCGTTAATTGGTAAAACAGAAACAACGGTTCAACACGAAATAGAAAAGGATTTTCCAAACTTACCATTGGGTTGCGCTATTGTTCTGGAGAAACAAGCTAAAGAACATATCCTTGAAAATATTCGTCAAGCGACAAGCATGGGGAAACGCAAGTTGATTAATTTGCTTCAAGCCTATAGAACGCACACTGATCTACCGTTATCGCTTGAAAATTTCTTGAAAATATATAATTTAAAGCTAAAGGATATTTATAAAAACCACACTTTCCATTCTTTAAAAAGTGAAGCATTTGGTGAGCATTTTGAGAATAAGAATTTTGACCAGTATAAAGCCATGCTGGGGAAAAAGTGGATCGTTACTGAATCAATAGCATATTTTAAATTTATTCTCTCATTAATAGAGGTAGATTTTGATGTGAATAAAGTATTGAACAAACGTGAAAATCATCTTTTTGCCTTAATGCTGTTTTATGACTTTTACCAAGGCCCTGTGGCTAACTTGACATTAGAAAAAGGGCTAAAAGACATCGGAAGTAATTCATCTTTTGTGAACGAAATACGCTCCTATCTCATTGTGAAAATCGATCAAATTGGTTTTGAGGAGTTCCCTTGTGAAGCAATAGGAAAAGAATTTCCTTTAAAGATTCATTCGCGCTATACCAGAGATCAAATCTTGGTTGCTTTAGGACTAAGTACTATTGATAAAAAGAGCTCTAACCGTGAAGGTGTAGCACCAAATGAAGACTTGAATGTTGAAGCGCTATTTGTCAACTTAAAGAAATCAGAGGAAGATTTCTCACCTACCACAATGTATGATGATTACGCCATCAATGAAACTCTATTTCATTGGCAATCGCAAAACAGTGCGTCACCCGAAAGCCCAAAAGGGCAATCGTACATTTTACAAAAGAAAAATAAGAAAA
>DATGMT010000168.1:0-10445 GCA_035307265.1 Aequorivita sp. | reverse complement strand
GCCCGACTATGCTTTGGAAGGGTTGCGCAATTCTCCTTCAAAAAGATTTATCAAGGAATTTCGGGAAAACGGTCAGCAATTTCAGTCTTCCTACACCTATATCACCGACAATTACTTCAAGCCGTTGGCGATTTTAAACTTGCCGTATATTGAGGACGACAACTTTATTTCCGACGAACTCACTCAATATTTATACAAGCTTTCAGTGGCCTATGTTTTTATGCTTCTGATGGCCATTGTCCTTGCCTATTTCCTTTCAAAATACATTACTCGTTCGCTAAAAGAAATCAGTGAGAAGTTGGCATTGACAAGTTTCCGCACCCGCAACAAAAAAATTCTGATCGACGACCCGCCTCAGGAAATTGCCGTTTTGGTGGATTCTTACAACCGCATGATTGACGAACTTGAAATCAGTGCTGCACAGCTGGCTGCCAGCGAACGCGAAACCGCTTGGCGCGAAATGGCAAAACAGGTGGCACATGAAATTAAAAACCCACTGACGCCCATGCGACTGACCACCCAGAGTATGCAAAACAAATTCGACCGAAACGATCCCGATATTGAGCAAAAGTTTGCCGAATACACCGATACGCTTCTTCAGCAGATAGACACGTTGAGCTCGATCGCGTCGGCTTTTTCAACCTATGCCCAAATGCCAGCGCAGCAAGATGAAACCCTCGACGTGCAATATATCGTCAAATTAGCTTTGGATATTTTTAATGAAGACTATGTTTATTTCAATGCCATCGACGAAGAAATCCGTGCTCGTTTCGACCGTACCCAACTCATTCGGGTGGTGACGAATTTGGTAAAAAACAGCATCCATTCCGTAGAACAAAAACAACCCGAGAATCCTCGAATCGATGTCAGCGTTCACAAAGAAAAAGGTAACGTAATCATCACCGTAACCGACAACGGAATCGGTGTGCCGGAAGAAAACAGAGCATTTATATTTGAACCCCAATTCACCACCAAATCAAGTGGAATGGGCTTAGGTTTGGGAATGGTCAAAAACATCGTAGAAACCTATGGCGGAAACATTGTTCTCGAATCAGCGACAGGCAAAACCTCTTTTAAAGTTACCTTTCCGGCAATCGATTGAGGATTTTAGTAGCTTTGCAAAAGTAAACAAACTATGCTGCTGAAGTGGCATTTACGACAGCCAAACATCCATTATAAAATGTGATGGATAACGGCAAATAAACATTGACGCTTACTTTTATTGTAAGAAAGAAACAAAAATCTAATTTTAAACGATATGAATTTCGACAATCTTCTTTTCGATACCCAAGATGGCATTGCTACAATCACCATCAACAGACCTTCTAAATTGAATGCCTTAAACCGCGAAACCATTCAGGAACTGCACGAAGCTTTTAAGGCGGCAGATGAAGACAAAGACATTAAAGTAATCGTGGTTACCGGAAGTGGCGACAAGGCTTTTGTTGCCGGTGCCGATATCAGCGAATTTGCAGATTTCTCGGTAGATCAAGGAAGTGAATTGGCTGCAAAAGGTCAGGAATTGCTTTTTGATTTTGTAGCCAACCTGGCTACGCCTGTAATTGCCGCTGTAAACGGTTTTGCACTTGGTGGCGGATTGGAGCTCGCCATGGCAGCGCATTTTCGAATTGCATCGGACAATGCTAAAATGGGACTTCCCGAAGTTTCTCTCGGAGTGATTCCAGGATATGGTGGAACCCAACGTTTGCCGCAATTAGTCGGGAAAGGTCGAGCGATGGAAATGATTATGACTGCCGGAATGATCGATGCCAACCAAGCTTTGGAATACGGATTGGTCAATCACGTTACTACCCAAGACGAATTACTCGATTTGGGGTATAAAATTGCAGGTCGGATTATGAGAAATTCTTCTGTGGCTATTGCCTCCGCTATAAAAGCCGTGAATGCCAATTATGATAAGGGCGTTGATGGTTTCGAAATGGAAATTGAAGAATTTGGGAACTGCTTTGGCACCGAAGATTTCAAGGAAGGAACACAAGCATTTTTGCAGAAGCGCAAGGCTGATTTTCCGGGGAAATAAAAACCACACTATTGAGCGATGTAAGCCGATTCTTTAGACAATAAAAGAATCTGCCAGGAGGAGTATATCCAGTAGTTATTGTTAAGCAAACAAAAAAACGCATGCGGAGATTAGCACAGATAATCTGAGCATAATTTGCGGAGATAAGATTTGATGCGGAGAATAAGCTGTATATTTGTCGCATAAAATGCGGAGAATGAAAGTTTATATACACGAAAAGGAGAACTGGACGGACTTTATTTGGGACAGCAAGCAAGTGATGCTAAAGCTTGGAGAAGCAAGGAATTTACAAGGAAAGCTTCTTGGCAAAATGGAATCTTTAGGGTTTGAATTACAAGACGAAGCCGTTTTAGACACATTAACTTTAGACGTGCTAAAATCTTCAGAAATTGAAGGTGAGTTTTTAGAAAGAGAACAAGTTCGCTCATCAATTGCAAGACGACTCGGAATTGACATTGCGGGAGCTGTAGAATCAGATCGCGATGTTGAGGGTATTGTTGAAATGATGCTCGACGCAACTCAACGTTACGATTTACCCCTAACGAAAGATAGATTATTTGGATGGCACGCCGCACTTTTCCCCTCTGGCTGGAGCAATCTTTATAAAATTACAGTTGCTGATTGGAGAAAAGACACAACGGGACCGATGCAAGTAGTTTCTGGTCCAATGGGTAAAGAGAAAGTTCATTATCAAGCACCGAATGCGAACAAATTAGAACTTGAAATGAATAAGTTTTTAAAATGGTTCGAAAACGACAATGATTTAGATTTAGTATTAAAGGCAACAATCGCTCACTTATGGTTCGTAACTATTCATCCTTTCGACGATGGGAATGGCCGCATAGCTAGAGCTATTACAGATATGATGTTGGCTCGTTCTGACAAGAGTGTTAGACGATTTTACAGTATGTCTGCCCAAATCAGAGTTGAGAGAAAACAGTATTATAAGACTCTTGAAAAAACACAAAAAGGTAGTTCAGATATTACGGCATGGTTAATATGGTTTTTGCAATGTTTGATAAATGCGATTCATGCAACAGAAGCATCCCTGACGAAAATATTATATAAAGCGGAGTTTTGGAAATTACATTCAACTACCATTTTTAATGAGAGACAACAAAAAATGTTGAATAAACTTCTTGATGATTTTGTCGGTAAACTAACTACCTCGAAATGGGCAAAAATTAATAAGTGCTCACAAGATACAGCATTAAGAGATATTCAAGATTTAATCAATAAAGATATATTAGAAAAAGAGTCAAGTGGAGGACGAAGTACAAGTTATAAATTGATACGTATCTCCAAACGATAACATACGGTCATATTTCAGGCGACAGTGGTTTTCAAACATTGGATATTTAAAATGCTGCCGAGTTTCTCCTATGGGAAATTTTCGCGTTCTTTTCGCCACCACA
This sequence comes from Aequorivita sp., assembly GCA_035307265.1. Lineage (GTDB taxonomy): Bacteria > Bacteroidota > Bacteroidia > Flavobacteriales > Flavobacteriaceae > Aequorivita. The sequence goes on along the minus strand of DATGMT010000168.1, from coordinate 6,989 downwards.
AAAAATATATCGCCATCCGATTTTGAACGAAAAAGGGAATATATGGTGCATTTTTGTCACCTCTTAAATGTCAATATGACACTGTTTTGTGAAAAAATGTCGTGATAATGGACCTCACCCTGTGTTTTATAGCGAAAAAACAGCATTGGCATTCACTTTGCACATAAAGTCGTAGAAATGAATGTTTAACTTAAATCTTAATTATATATGAGCACTTTAATGACTGTTCCTAAAAATGGAGGTTTAACAAGAACAAAATCAAGCCTCCCACTATTTTCATCTTGGATTGACGATTTTTTCAATCGTGACATGCCCACTGTATTTTCTCAAAACTTCAACAGTGGAATAAGCTTGCCAAGAGTAAACATTCGCGAAACAGCCGACGAGTACTTTGTGGAGATGGCAGTACCCGGCATGAAGAAATCAGATTTCAAGATTGAATTAGACAATCAAGTTCTTCTTATCTCTACCGAGACACAAGAAGAAAACGAAGAAAAAGGCGATAACTACACTCGTCGAGAGTTTGGGTACTCGTCCTTCAGAAGAAGCTTTAACCTACCGGAAACCATTGACGACGGAAAGATTAAAGCTAACTATACGGATGGGATTCTAAGTGTGCATCTTCCAAAAAGAGAAGAAGCAAAACAAAAACCTCCAGTAAGTATCAAAATTACCTAATACGAACCATTAAAAATTAAAAAAAGAGGCCAAGTGCCTCTTTTTTTAATTTAATCATTCTACAAACCAAGACACATTAATTGTCCTTATTAACAATCGTCGAAGACGCCTGATCCAAACATATCATCGTCAAATCGGCAATGTTGACGTGGGGAGGACGCGTTACGGCAAACCAAATCACGTCGGCGACATCCTCTGGCTTTAACGGCGTAAACCCTTGATAGACTTTTGCTGCCCGGTCGGCATCCCCTTTAAATCTAACTTCGCTAAACTCTGTTTCCACCATTCCAGGATTTATCGCGCCAACTTTTATTCCTTTTCCATTCAAATCGAGTCGCATGCCTTCGTTGAGCGCATCCAATTCAATTTAGATAAAGTTCGTCATCTCGAGCACGCCATAGTGAAGGACTTCTATCATAGTCGAATACAACCAATCTAAATACAAGAGTCTCTGAGATTCTTAATTTCTTTGAATCCTCCTTAACTGATAAATCGATAAAAGTCCAAGAATAAACTCCACCACCATGGCAACAACAAGCGCTTGGGTTGGCGCACCATCTAAAATTATGCTCAAAACCCTGCCGATAGCTAGACTTAGCATGAAAATGACATTTAACTGAGTTGCCCTTATCCAGTATTTTGATTTCCACATTCCTAAAAATAGCACAAGACACACAGCTAAGTACAAAAACATTATTGCCCTTAGTACATTTGAAAGATCGATAGTATTTACTTGAATATCAAAAACTTCAGTTACAAGTGATTTTGTACCATAAATAATTCCAGTAGGCACTAAGGCAAGGAATGATATTAGCAAATGATGATTTTTGGATAAGAAATTTGGTTTACTACTAATATTCATCTGTTTAGTTTTTATTGGAAGACGGATTTCGAAATGTAAAATTTCAAGCAAAAGTATAATTTCGACTTAAGTAAATTACACTACTTCATTGATTTAACATTTTTATTTCACAAACCAAAGGTTAATCGGCAAACAAACCCATCTTTATTAAAAAACACTACTTGTCCATCTAAGTCTTCGGCGAGCATAAGTATTAAATTAAGACCGGTATTGTAATACTCTGGATTGTTTATATTTTCAAATCCATTGCCATTATCTCGGTAAGTAAGCTCATAATTATCTTCATTCTTGTAAAGGTTAATTTTTATATTTCCTGTTTTCTCGAAAGCGTGTTTCAAGGAATTTGTAATTAACTCACAAATTAACAGCGCTAAGGGAGTGGCCCTCTTAATATTTAATTGAACAGTAGGTGCGGAAGTCTCGTACTTTACAGAAATATCGGGATAACTATTAATGAGCAAATTACATAACTTGTTAAGATACATTTGCATATCTAGATTAGAAACTTCACCTTGTTCATAAAGGTGTTCATGAATCATCGATATGCTTTGTAGATAGTCTTGAGATTCCTCGTATATTTCTATATGCTTTTCAGAATCAATTTTCCCTTTCTGCAATTCTAAGATTCCAGATATAACCTGTAAATTATTTTTTATGCGATGATGAATTTCATCCAGCATAATTTCCTTCTCTTTCAATCCTTTGTGTAGCTCTTTCTTTTGTTTTCCAATTAGCTTGTTTGACTTATTGGCTTTTAATAACATCCAACCAATTATAAGACCCAAAACAACAACAGCACAAAGGAAGATTAATTGAATGGTATTTGCTTGCTCTTTCTGTTGGAGTAATTTTTTATTTTCAGCTAAAGCTTGTCCTGTTTTTAGAAAATTATATTTAGCGGTAGCTAACGAGTAGTTTTTATAATCTTTTTCCCTGTTTATAGAATCGTTCAAGTCTTTGGCAAGATTAAAGTAACGTAGCGCAGATGAATTAGCGTTTTGCTTTAAGTCAATTTTTGCTTTTAACCAATAAGCTCGCTGTCTATTGGTGGGGTTCGGAAATTTTTTTTCAAAATTCAAAGTGCTGTCAATATATTGCCTTGCTAGGCAAATAGAATCGTTTGCATAATAAAAATTTGCAATACTATGGTATGATAACGCAGTAGTACTAAGTTCTTTTACTTTTTTACTGGAAATTAGTTCAGTTTTGAGAATAGATAATGCATCAGAAAAATTTCCTCCATCCGAATCGATTTTCACAACATTCGACTTCACAACATTTTTAAAGTGTTCAATATAGGTCTCAGAATAATAATCATCTTTTATTTTTTTATTCTCCAAAATAAATAATGACCTGTTATAATACTGTAACGCACTATCCAAAATGTTTTGCTTAGCATAGGTTAAACCTATGTTGTTTAACATGGTACTAGTTCTAAAAAGATCATTTTCCTTTTCAAATATGTCAGCTTGAAGCTTGAAGTTATTCCTTGCAAATTCATATTGCTCTAAATTATAGTAGACTAAAGCCAACTCATTATAATAAGCGTAGGTGGTGGGCCTTGCTATATTTTTAAATTTTTTATTTTGTCCTATTAAACTATTAAAAATATCAAGCTGCTTTTGATAATAGCCTTTGCGACGGTAACCTGAGTTTAAAGCAAAAAGGGTATGAGCACTTTCAGGCATTTCCATAAAGGCTGTATTGATGAGTAACCTTTCGCTTATGGCAATAATGCTGTCATTGTCTAAATGACTGTCGTAATACATCAAGATATAATACTGAGCTAAAAGTTTTTGCTGAGAGGTTCCGTTAGCATTGGCCCATTGTTCTGAACTTTGAAGTGTTTTTAATATCTTCGGCGACCACGAGTGCCCCTTTTGTCTTGGCGAAACCATTATTTGTATTGCTGGACGAATCTTGTCAAAACCCACACTACTTTCGATAGGAAATGCGTCTTCTATTTTCTCCTTTTCTATTGTAAGCTTCGATTGCGCAAGGACAGTAATTCCAAATAACAATAGAAGAATGAGGGTCATTGTTTTCATAGTAGAACTCCATATTACAAGAGGAAATCAAATAGTTTATAACAGCCAAGCAAAAATGAAAAGCACTAAAAAACATAGAAGCTATAAATAGATCTTCTTATCAATCATTTTACTCCAATCTTTGTTACGATAAATTATTAAACTCGACTTATATATTAATTTAACTTTTAATGTTTTTTAATACCTACTTAAATTGCTGTTTGTATTTTTTCAACAAGAGCCTCAAAATCAAACGTTTTCGAAAAGGGCAATTCTTTATTTGTCGTTACAACAATTCTGTTTTTATTATACGACTGTACTTTTTCAAAATTGACAGCATACCTTCTATGAATACGATATAAGTTTTCATAATCTAAAAGAGAGATTACTTCATCTAATCTACCTCGAATTGAATGGGTAGCTGAAGACGTGAATAGATTTACATAATTGCGATCAGACTGTAAGTAAATTATATTAGCCTTGTTTATTTTTACACTTCCATTCCGCGATTTTATTATTTGAGGCAGCTCATTTTCAATGATAGGCTCTTGATTTTTTTTATGATGATTGTGACAAGCCATTTTCACAGCATACAGTAGTGTTGGGTTGTTAAACGGCTTCATTATATAGCCATCGGGTTCGGTGCTGTGTATTCTTTCTAAAATAGTATTACTTCCATACGATGTTAAAAAAACAATAGCACAATTCAAGGAGTTTCTAATTTTTTTAGCAAGCCATATACCATCTTTTGTGCCTTCTAGATTTATGTCAATAATTACAACGGCTACGTCTAATTCTTCTAATTCTAACCAAGCTTTTTCGGCTTTGGCTGAACAGCCAACAAAGTTGAACCCGCCGCGCTTTAAGACCGAAATAAGTGCAGCTCGCGTAACCCCCATATCCTCAACAATATAAATGCTTTTGTTTTCCATATCACTCGATGGGTTACATATTCAAATGTTTAACTCGATTATTCATGAATGTTATTTTTTCAATTGAGAAAGCTTTTTTGTTTAAAGGGACTTATATAGAACCCTTTAGACTAAAGCTTACTTCAAATCACTTTTATCGTATACAAACTAAAGGTGCTCGCATCAACCTCAGTAATAGTTGCTCATTCTTCTGCTAGTCAATCAAACCTAAATTACTCCTAAACTTTGGCAACACGATGGCACAAAATGACAGCGTGTAGCAGAGGAAGTTAGCAAGCACCTTAACACTACTTCTTGATGATTATTTTTAATGATAAAGCATCTTAGATCTAATGAACTAGGCGATTCTTTTCATTCGATGTAACTGTCCAAAATCTCTGACAAAGTCAAAAATTATAACCAGAAACTACCGACTGGGAATAGTATAACCTTGCAAAAAGCCTCACACTACTTAATTAATATTTATCAGCAAAACCCTACAACTATATAATTATTCTACAAATATAATAAGATTAACGCCTTAATTATATCATATTTTTAAATAATCAATAATGCAAATAGCCCATTACTTCACAAAAACTGGCAATTACTTCACAATTTAGCTGTGGTTTTTTTTCGAAGGACAGCTTTATATAGTTTTATGAAGCGTTAAAAAATTAGGGTTTTAAAAATCAACTTTTAATCGAATTATTAAGTCACTAATACTGTTTCGAGTATTGATTTTTTTCTTCCAGAATACTATCGAGTTATCATCTAAGATTAAATCAGTTAAAAACAAAATACATGAGACCATATTATCCAACTCTTTTTCTACTGTTGTTTTCGATTTCTCTAATCGCACAAAATGTAGTTTCGCCATTTCAGTCAGGTTTCTACGCTCCTGGAAATCTAGGAGTACGTGATCTTTCGTATCCTATGAAATCTGGATTAATTTTTTCTGATTATAATATTTTCATCAATTCGGATAAATTTAAAAACATTGACGGCGACGAGATTAACGGTTTTGGCCCAATTCCTTTCCATATTGATGTAAGTGGATATATAAATAATTTGATGCTGACTTATGCATCAGAAAAAATCTCATTCCTTGGGAACGCTCGTTATATGGCCATCCTAGCACCAAGTTTCAGCACTATAAGTATTAATTCGGCCTTAGGTCGACTAAAACATAAAAAGGAAATCACTGGGGGATCGTCTGGGTTTGGCGATCTGGCGGTAGCACCTGTATATCTTTCGTGGGAATTTGATAAACTGGATTTTACTGCTGGTTATATGTTTGTCACGCCTACTGGTCGTTACAAAACTGGAGCTGACAACAATATAGGATTAGGATACTGGTCGCACCTCCTTCAAGCAGCTTTGTTCTATTACCCACTCCCACAAAAAGCAACCGCAATTACGATTATGCCAACCTATGAATTTCACGGTAAAATTAAAGATGTTATTGTAACCCCCGGCGGCAGATTTTCTTTGGATTATGGCGTGAGTCAATATTTTTCGCGCCGTTTTGATGTGACCTTACAAGGGGGTCATACTTGGCAAGTTGGTGAAGATTCTGGAAATGATGTGTACTGGGATAAATCACTAAAAGACAAAAGTAATATGATTAGTGTTGGTGCTGGATATTGGTTGCTTTCGGAAATTCTATACGTCAACTTAAAGTGGGCGACAACGTATGGAGAACATCAAAACTTTTCCATCAATAGCTATGTTGGGCAAGTCGTTTTTGCACCAAGTTTTAAAAACAAATCAACAATTAACAACTAACAATTTTTGAATTATGAAAAAACAACTTATAAGCATACTGGCTCTGTTTTTACTGGCTACTACCAATTCCTTTTCACAAGAAAAAGAAACTGCGTCTGCCGAAGAATTGGCTAAAAAATTGGCCAATCCTGCTGCTGCGTTGATTAGTGTTCCCCTTCAAAATAACTTCGACTTCAATGTCGGTCCTTTAGAAGGATTTAGATACACCTTAAACCTACAGCCCGTAATTCCGTTTTCCATTAGTGAAAAATGGAATGTGATTAGTAGGGCAATAGTTCCTATTATCAGCCAAAGCGATGTAACAGGTCCAGGCAATAATGAAACTGGATTGGGCGATACTGCACTTAGCTTTTATTTTTCGCCCAAACAAGCCAAAAATGGTATTGTATGGGGGGTCGGACCAATTTTGGTAATCCCTACCGCTACAAATGACATCTTGGGTTTTGATAAATGGGGAGCGGGGCCAAATGCACTAATTGTCAAAATTCAAGGACCTTTAACCTATGGCGGTCTTGTAAACCACACTTGGTCTTATGTGGGCAATGGATTGAATGATATTAACGCCACTTTTTTACAGCCATTTTTCACCTACTCTAACAAAACAGGAGGGTCGTATACTATGGCTTCTGAAAACACGCAAGATTGGGACAATGATCTTTTTGGAGGGTTTGTAGGGGTTTATGCCGCCCAAATATTAAAGCTTGGTCCTCAATTAGTGCAGTT
>DATGMT010000167.1:0-4684 GCA_035307265.1 Aequorivita sp. | reverse complement strand
CAAGGATAAAGTAAATATTTCCCCCGTATCTTCCCAAATTTCTTCAGCCCATCTTTCAAAGAATCCCGAATTGCCTCTGCAGACATCCCGTTTTCAATTTGTTTTTGTAGTTTTTCCGTTCCGGCGAGTTTCCCAAAAAATGAATTGAAAAAATCCTCTTTTTTCCATGAGGAATTATAGGCGCCAATCAACCATTCTAAATTGATTTTGCCCAGTTTTTCAGTGTTCCTCAAATCTTCACCAAAACATATTTGGCCATTGAATTTTGGGCTTTTAGAACCTTCGTTTGGTTTTGGCGTAAAAGTGAACGGATATTTTTCCTTCGGCAAAAAAGGTGCGCCGTATATCTGAAATTGCATTTCGGTGCCGCGGCCTTCACTCAAAAGCGTCCCTTCAAAAAAACAAAGACTGGGATAAAGATTGATGGCCTTATCATTCGGAAGGTTTGGAGAAGGTTTTATCGGCAGGGAATATTCTTTTTTATGATCGTAGTTTTCCATCGGGATCACTTTCAGCTCACATTGGATTTTATTTTCAAGCCAGCCCTCACCATTTATCATTTTCGCATATTCGCCCATAGTCATTCCGTGAACTATCGGAATCGGGTGCATTCCCACAAAACTTTGGTGTTCCTTTTCCAAAATGGGCCCATCAATATAATGTCCGTTCGGATTTGGGCGGTCCAGAACGATTACGGGTATTCCCGATTCGGCGCAAGCTTCCATTACATAATGAAGAGTCGAAATATATGTGTAAAATCGCGCCCCCACATCTTGAATGTCAAAAATCAAAATTTCTATGTCTTTCAACTGAGCTGGTGTCGGTTTTTTATTGCTGCCATACAAGGAAATCAAAGGAACGCCCGTTTTTGAGTCTATTCCGTCCTTCACATGCTCGCCCGCATCTGCGGTTCCACGGAAGCCGTGTTCGGGCGCAAAGACTTTTTTCACGGAAATCCCTTTTGAGATCAGAAAATCCACAAGATGCTGTTGTTCCTTTTCCAAAAATGAAGTCTGGTTTGCAACAACGCCCACATTTTTTCCCTTCAACAATTCCGAATATAGCTGAAATCGCTCCGCCCCAACAGTAACTTCCCCATCCTGCATCCTGAGTCCTGAGTCCTGAGTCTCTTTTATCGCAGCTCTTTGTTCTCTACTCTCTTCTTTCTGTTCTCTACTCTCTACTCTCTTCTCTTCCTTCCCACCGGAATTTCCGCAGGAAAAGGCAAACAGAACAACCAATAAAACCGTATTTTTGAAAAAAGTTAATCTCATAAGTACCCAGTGAATTACGAATTTTTCATCGCTCGGCGCATCATTGCTTCCAAGGACTATAAAAGTAGTATATCGGCACCGATAATAAAAATCGCTATTTCTGCTATTGCTATAGGGATTATCATGATGCTTATCTCGATTGCTACTGGCGTTGGACTTCAAAAAAAGATTCGAGAAAAAGTTTCTGCTTTTAATGGTGATATTATAATCACCAATTTTGATACCAACTTTTCTAACGATTCGCAAAATCCAATCTCTAAAAACCAACCATTTTATCCAAAGTTTGAAACTGTTCAGGGAATAAAACATGTTCAAGTGTCTGTTTCCAAAGGAGGTGTAATCCGTACTGAAACTGATTTTGAAGGGATTGTTGTTAAGGGAGTGGGGGATGACTATAACTGGGAGTATTTTGAAGATTACTTGACCGAAGGAAGTTTACCCGATTATAAAGACGAATTAAATGAGGACATTCTAATTTCTGAATATTTAGCCAATAGGCTTCATTTAAAGTTAGGAGACAAAGTCACTACATTCTTTTTAAATGATGAGGTTTCAAAAACCCCGCGAAGCAGAGGTTTTGTTATAGTGGGAATTTACAATAGTGGATTTCAGCAGTTTGATGAACAGTTTATAATAGCTGATATCAGACATATTCAACGGCTTAATAAGTGGGAGGATGACCAAATAGGGGCTTTTGAAGTTTTTGTTAATGATTTTGATGAAATAGTGCCTGTAGGAAATGCTGTCTATCAAGAAACGGGAAGTACTCTCGACACACAAACTATACGCGACAAATATTCTTCTATTTTTGAGTGGTTAGATCTTTTTGATTTCAATATTCTGGCAATAATCGGAATCATGATTTTGGTTGCTGGAATAAATATGATCACTGCACTTTTGGTTTTAATTTTAGAAAGAACCCAAATGATAGGTATTCTAAAAGCAATGGGGAGTAATGATGGAAGTGTTAGGAAAATATTTCTTTACAACGCCATGTACCTTATTGGAGTTGGTTTGTTTTGGGGGAATTTAATCGGGATTGGATTATTATTACTTCAAAAATATGGGAAGATTTTTCCGTTAGATCCAAACACGTATTATGTTTCTGAAGCACCTGTTTACTTGAGTTTGGACTATGTTTTAATCCTAAACGCAGGAACATTTTTGTTGTGTTTACTGATGCTATTAATTCCTTCGTTTATAATTTCTAAAATTTCTCCTGTGAAGGCAATCCGCTTTGAGTAGATGCTATTACAACTGTTCGCCTTCAAAACCGTCGAAGACTTTTCTTTTCATCAATAAATTGTACATTTGTCGCTTCAAATTACACTATGGAATACGCAGAAAATATCTTGGGAACAATTGGTAATACGCCAATGGTTAAAATCAATAATATAATTGGAGATATCCCAGCATTGGTACTCGCCAAATATGAAACCTTTAATCCTGGAAATTCGGTGAAAGACCGTATGGCTTTAAAAATGATTGAGGATGCAGAGGCAGATGGAAGGTTAAAGCCAGGAGGAACAATTATTGAAGGAACTTCCGGAAATACTGGAATGGGACTTGCTCTTGCAGCTATTGTAAAGGGATATAAAATGATTTGTGTTATAAGCGACAAACAAAGTAAAGAAAAGATAGATATCCTGAGGGCTGTTGGAAGTGAAGTTGTTGTTTGCCCAACAGAAGTTGCTCCCGAAGATCCACGTAGTTATTACTCTGTTTCAAAAAGATTGGCAGAGGAAACCCCTAATAGTTGGTATGTAAATCAATATGACAACCCAAGTAATGCTCAAGCACATTATGAAAGTACAGGGCCCGAAATTTGGAAACAAACCGATGGGAAAGTAACTCATTTTATTGTTGGAGTTGGAACAGGAGGTACTATTAGTGGTGTTGGAAGATATTTAAAAGAGCAAAATCCAAATGTGAAAGTTTGGGGAATTGACACCTATGGAAGTGTCTTTAAAAAATATCACGAAACTGGAATTTTTGATGAGAATGAAATCTATCCTTATATCACCGAAGGAATTGGAGAGGATATTCTTCCAGAAAACGTAGACTTTAGTATTATCGACGGCTTTGAAAAAGTAACCGATAAAGATGCTGCAATCTACACTCAGAAATTAGCAAAAATGGAAGGCTTCTTTTTGGGTAATTCAGCAGGTGCAGCTATAAAAGGGTTGTTACAGCTAAAAGATAAATTTACTAAAGACGATGTGGTGGTAGTTCTTTTCCATGATCACGGAAGCCGTTACGTTGGAAAAATGTACAACGACGATTGGATGCGTGAGCAAGGTTTTATCGAAGATTAATTTCTTCACTGCTTTAAGGAAAAGAAAATAGGGTAGTGTTCTTGTTAGCTTTCAAGTTTTTGACTTTTAAGCCCCGACGTAAGTCCACATTTTATTATATATTTAAGGTTGTGGACATTACCTGAGATTACCAAGTGTATCTATAAAGAGATGAAAAACGAAGCAAAGAAGCTTTTCCGATTTTTACGTACTAAACCAGTACCTGCAAATACTAATGAAATATTAGCATTAGAGCGTACTAAGCTTGCTAATGAGCGTACTTTACTATCGTATATTCGTTCTTCTCTCTACTTGTTGTTAGGAGGACTTGGATTGCTTCAGTTAGAAGGTTTAAACAGAATTCATTGGATTGGTTACCTAGCTTTAGTCGTTTGCATAATCTTCTTAGGAATAGGTGTTGTTCGATATTTAGTTCTCTACCGTCGTTTACGCAAGTGGAATCGCATTCTTTTTGTAGATACTATTTCAGAAAAAGTAAAAGAGGAATCTAAAGACAAAAAGACAAAATAGTAGTTTTTGATATTTATTCTTTTTGTATATTTATTCCTTTAAACATTTGATCTCCCGTTAAGTAAAATTAGAATGAAAGAGGATTTTCTACACTATGTGTGGAAATTTCAAAAATTCGACGGAATCAATTTTTTCACTTCGAATAACGAAAAGCTCCACGTAAAACACCCGGGCAGTCATAACTTTGACTCAGGCCCAGATTTTTTTAATGCTCAAATTGAAATAGGAGGGCAGCTATGGGCGGGCAATTTAGAAATTCACATAAAATCATCTGATTGGTACGCACATAACCATCAAGTAGATATAGCCTATAACAACGTTATTCTTCATGTTGTTTGGGAGCACGACACCAAAGTTTATAGAAGTGACGGTTCTGAAATCCCAACCTTTATAGTTAAAGACTACATTTCTGTAGATACAGTAACCCAGTACCAAAAGCTATTCTCAAAACAGAAAAAATGGATTAACTGCGAAAGTGATTTTCCTCAAGTTGACTCATTTATATTAGATAATTGGCTAGAACGATTGTACCTAGAGAGGTTAGAACGTAAAGAGATAATTTTAAATCAGGAGTTGGTTTCTACC
>DATGMT010000166.1:0-19723 GCA_035307265.1 Aequorivita sp. | reverse complement strand
TTCATTTCCATTGAAAGAATATCCACAAAGGCACTTTCTCTTTCAATCTTTTCGTTTAATGCATTAATGTCAAGGGTCGAATTTGTAATTTCCATAACTGTTTTAGATTCAATAAATATGGCCTATTTTAAAGACCATGCAAATTGAAAATTATATGACAATTTTGCTGTTAATGATTGGTTAAATATAAAAAGAGGAAAACCATGGTTTTCCTCTTTTCATTAATTTTATTTCAAATATTCTTTTACGGTTGTAAATTAATTTCGCCCATGGAAGTAACTTCACCACGAACAACCGTTACATTTTCTACAACTACTTCTGGAATTGCCAAACCTAAATCGGCTTGAATTGTTACGGTATAAGTCCCGTCTGGCACGCCGTTTAGAAGAAAATCACCTTGTAAATTGGTGTATGCTGAAATTTCTATAGATTCATTAGCTGCCGTAACTTTCGATAATATACCAACAGGAAGCACTTTTCCAGAAATGGATCCGCTTTCAGCTGTAGTGGTAGCTCTAATTACTGGTTTTAGACTATAACCTCCGTTACCTTGGGTGACAATGGATTTGTCCACGTCAAAATCTAGTATAAAATCATATAAAACACCAGGCTCGAGTCTTTGGTGAACTTGAATCTTTAAGCCAGATTGTTGTGCACTTGGAGTAGAAAGGGGTAAGGTTTGACCGTCCACCACTATTGAGTTTTCTTCACCTAGGATTAAACGAATCTGACTGATATCTCCAGCTGGCACCTCATCATTATATAATAGAACATTTACTCCGCCTGTTAGTTCAAGAAGGTTGTATATTCCCCCATCAATACCTAGAACCAGGTCCTCTTGACCACCATTATATTTTATCACAACCTCCTTAACGTCGATAAATACTGCATCATAATCGCCAGGAGCATCTGTAAGTCTTAGTGCTAATTTTGCATTACCTTCAATATTTCTTGAATCGTCATCACTACTACAGGAAGCTAATCCTATAAATACCATAGTGATTAAACTTAATTTTAATAGGGTTCTCATTTTGTGTGGTTTAAGAATTATTTTTGTAAACCTAAAATAATGTAGAGAGCGTTTAAAAGTATTTAAGAACTATTAACTTTATGATTAACGAAATTTAACAGGACAGAACTCCCTTGTGTATTGTAACTTTAGAAAATTTAAAAAATGAAAACCAAAACAGTATTGATTACCGGAGCAACTTCTGGAATAGGAATGGCGACTGCTAAACTTCTTGCCAAAAATGGATTTAAAACAATAGTCTGTGGGAGACGGAAAGAGCGATTGAAAGAGCTTTCAGATGAGCTTTCTAAATTCACAGAAATTTATTCATTGAACTTTGATGTTCGAAATAAAGATGAGGTTTTTTCGGCTATCGGATCTTTACCGAAAGAGTTTTCAAACATAGATATTCTTATAAATAATGCCGGAAATGCTCATGGATTAGACCCAATTGAAGATGGTAATATTGATGACTGGGATGCAATGTTTGATATAAATGTGAAAGGATTGTTGTATGTTACTAAAGCTATTCTTCCAAATATGTTGGTACGTAAATCAGGTCATATTATAAATATTGGTTCTACAGCAGGGAAAGAAGTTTATCCAAATGGAAATGTTTATTGCGCTAGTAAACATGCAGTGGATGCTTTAAATAAAGGTATTCGGATGGATTTAAATGGAAAAGGAATTAAAGTAGGCGCCATTCACCCTGGATTAGTAGAAACAGAATTCAGCCAAGTTCGATTTAAAGGTGATACAGATCGAGCAGCTAAAGTCTATCAAGGATATATACCGTTAAAACCAGAGGATATTGCAGATATTATTTGGTTTGCAGTAACAAGACCTCCTCATGTTAATATTGCAGATCTAACCGTAATGTGCTTAGATCAAGCTTCTTCTACGATAGTGAATAAGTCTTAAAGTTGAGAATTGAAATCTTACCTTTATTCAAAATATGATTAATAAACGACTTCTTATTAAAAATTTACTCGCGCACAACGACGAGAGTAGTTTCTATGATAAAAAGCGAAAAATTGATCTAGGGACTAGAGAAGGTAAGGCAAAGTTCCTAAAACATATTTGTGCACTGAGCAATAGTAATCCAGCCAATAATTCATTTATAGTGATTGGTGTTGAAGATGAATCTAACGAGATTACTGGAACCGACTTCTTTGACGACAGCAAAATTCAAAACCTGATTAATGCCTATTTAGCAAACCCGCCACTAATAAGTTATGAAAATATTCCATTTCCACACTTGCCTTTAGACAAAGTGGTTGGCTTAGTAACTATTCGTCCAAGTGGTAAAATTACTTCTCTAAGGCGAAATATTTGGAAATACTACGGTGGGTCAATTTTTCTTAGAGATGGTAGTATTTCAATGCCTAAGAATTTTGATATCGAAATTAAAGATGTTAATTCAGCAATAGTGAAGTCTATTGAAAATGCTTCAAAAAACAACATTCAAATGACTTTGGATGGCGTTATGGACTTTATAACTAACCGTCATGCCAATTTAGAGAGCCATTATAAAGTTTTTAAGGAGTATTTCATTTTATGCTGGGCAGGAAACCCTAAGAAAGTAAAAGGGGAAACGTATTATTCTCGAGTGGATATTGAACTGATAAACGAACAAGTTAGATTGTTTTATTCAGCTTTGGATGAAGTGAGTATTTCATACACCGAAGATTATTTTAAAATAATAGAATATGTCCATCTCGGATTAAATGACCAATTTAAATACTATGAATTAGAAGAAGTGGTGATTCATTTTAATGAAAATGGATCGTATCAATTGGATTCAAAATTAATTTTCAATCCTCCTCAATTTGATAAAAAAACGCTTTTCCATATTTATAATGCAAACAATTCGATTTTAGAAAAGTTGAATAAAAACATAGCGCTATCTCCAGTTGAAAAAAAGGAGCTTCGAAATCTTCCTTCAACATATCTAATTTGCTTTTTCAATAATTTTGAAGAAGCTAAAGACAAATTACAAGAAGCGAAAGGCTTATTAAAATCGATTGACTCTAAAGCATATCAGCTAACAAAAGAGTCCTTGAGAATTATTAGAAAAGTGAGTTATAGCTAATTTGGCAGTAATAAAATATCAAATCGAACGCAGAAGAGAAATTCTTATTACTTGAATGTCACTACTGCGCTCGAACTGACTTCTAAAATCATTTCGATATTTTTTAAAACTCGAATGAATGAAGCTTATTTCCCAGGGAAATCTGCTTTTCTTTTTTGCAGAAATGCTTGCGTTCCTTCCTTAAAGTCTTCGGTTCCAAAGCAATTTCCAAATTCCTCAATTTCAACTTCAAATCCATTTTCACCATCTTTATAGTTGGCATTAATTGCTTTTATTGCCGAAGCTATTGCTACAGAAGAATTTTTCATGATTCTACCAGCTGTTTTTTCAGCAAACTCAATTAATTCTTCTTGACTAACCACATGGTTTACTAGTCCGTATTGTAAAGCTTGGTTAGCATCAATCATTCCAGCGGTCATAATCATTTCCATTGCGCGTCCTTTGCCAACAAGTTGAGGTAAACGTTGTGTTCCGCCATATCCTGGAATAACCCCTAAAGAAACCTCAGGAAGCCCCATTTTAGCATTGCCAGAAGCAATTCTGAAATGAGCAGCCATCGCCAACTCAAGTCCGCCACCTAAAGCAAAACCATTAACGGCAGCAATTACAGGTGTGGAAAGATTAGCTACAAAATCGAATAATAACTCTTGGCCTTTAGCAGCTAATTGTCCTCCTTCTTCAATCGAGAAATCTGCAAATTCACTAATATCGGCTCCAGCTACAAATGCTTTTTCGCCACTTCCAGTAACGATAATCACTTTTGTTTCAGAAGAATTATCTGCTTTTTTAAAAGCATCGTGAAGTTCTTCAATAGTTTCACGATTTAAAGCGTTTAATTTAGAAGGTCGGTTAATCGTGATCGTTGTGATTCCGTTGTTGGTTTCAGAAAGTATATTTTGGTATTTCATCTTGAAATTTATTTTATAATCTAATTGTTTTAACCACAAATACATGCGGATATTTATCGAAATTAATATGTTTTAGTGGCTTTCACAAATTTAGTAAAATCCTTAATAGATAGCGGGAAACACCACAGTAAAAGTAGTTTTCTCTTCGGAAGATTCTAAGGTGATGCTTCCTCCATAAGTTTCAACTATATTTTTAACCATTCCTAAACCTAATCCCATTCCGCTTGTCTTGGTTGTAAATTGAGGTTCAAAAATAAAATCACGGTTTTCTACAGGCACTCCTATTCCATTATCGATTACAGAAATGCTTACCATAGTTTCTTTAGATTCAACAAGCACGTCAATTCGAGGTGTTTCAGGCTGTTTTTGTTCAACAGACTGAATACTGTTTTTTACGAGATTTGTTACAACTCTAATGAGCTGTGTTCTGTCAAACCTAGCACGAATCTCATCTTCATCTGAAAAGAAATAGATATAATTTTCATTAAAAATATCTAGCCCCAATTTCACAATTTTCACAACATTCAATGTTTCATCTTGCTGTGCAGGCATTTTAGCATATGTTGAAAATGCAGAGGCTATAGAACTGAGTGTGTCTATTTGCTGAAGTAGTGTGTTAGTGTATTCCTCCATTTTCTGTTCAATATCAGCATCATTGCAATCAAACTTTCTCTGAAAACTTTGAACAGTAAGTCTCATTGGGGTTAAAGGGTTTTTAATTTCGTGTGCCACTTGTTTTGCCATTTCTCGCCATGCGGTTTCACGTTCGCTGGCTGCAAGTTGTGCCGCACTTTTTTCTAATTCATCAATCATTTCGTTATACGAATTTACCAACACGGCAATCTCTTGAGGAGTGTCGCGAATATGGATTTTTTGGTTGCGAGTGTGGAAACGAGTTAATGAAAGTTTCTCACTAATTTCTTTTAACGACCGCGTAATATATTTTGATAAAAAGTATGCTAAAGCAATTGCGACTAAAAGCATGAATATGTAGGCAACGGCAAGGCGATATAAATAGTCTTTTAGTTCCTTAGTGAGAAATCCATCGTCTTCAATGTATGGGAGGTTTAGGATTGCCAATGGCTTAAAATAACTGTCTGTAATATAGGTGTATGAAGATTGGTATTTTTGCCCCCCTTCCTCAAATTCTTTGATATAGCTCTTTGTTGTTGAATTTTGAAGTTCGTCTAAAGCATACTTCGGCATTTGTTTGGAAACAGTGTCTTTGAAAAATGAAGGTTTTGAAGATTTTAAAAGATTTCCATCTAGGTCATAAAGGAAAATCTCCAGATTGTGAATATCCTTGATTTCGTAGATTTTATCTTTAAATATCAAGGGTATTTGGTTTGTTTCTACTGGATAGGTAGTGGTTTTTAAAACATAATTTATATTCTCACGAATTGCAGCCTCTTTCCTTAAAAGTCTGTCTCTATGATATTCTTGTGCTTCTTCTTTGTATTGAAAAATGGTTACAATAGCAATCAATATAGATGCTCCTATGACCAAAAATATCATAGATAAGAATATGCGGGTGCGAAGCGATTTCTTGTAAAAGTACATTTACATGTTTTTGAAGAAGAAAGATAGTAATAATTGAACCGTTAACGTCGAATTTTAAAATTCTGGATTACTTTTTCTTTTCACGAATGCGTTTATAAATCTTGAATCCAATCATCAACAGGATGGCAAAAGCAAAAATCCCAACAGTTCCATAAATCCAATTGACAGAGTGTTTCAGAATTGCTAAGAATATAACAGCAAACAGGACAAGTGTTGGAACTTCATTAAAAAGCCTCATGTAATTGGAAGAATATTTCACCACGTCATTTTGAAGTTGCTTAAAAATCTGATGACATTTAAACTGATAGAGAATCAATACAACTACAAAGCCTAATTTCACTTGCATCCATGGCGCATAGAGTAGGCTAGGATTAATCCAAAAAAGCCAAGTCCCAAAAAAGACAGCTAAAATCATCCCAGGCCAAGTAATTATTTTCCAAAGTCGAGAAGCCATAATTTTGAGTTGCTTTCCTAAAATTTCTTTTTCGGGTGAAGGTTTTTGAAAGGCTTCAATTTGGTAAACAAATAGGCGAACGATATAAAATAGACCGGCAAACCATGTGACGATAAAGATGAGGTGAAGCGATTTTATGTAGAGGTAATAGTCGGCCATAAGGTTTTGCGAAAATTAATACAATATTAAGCTTTTCGAATCACACCTTCTAGAATTGAAAAAATCATTTACTTCAAAGAGTCTCTTCATGAATACTTTGATCAATCCTTAAGCGTATTTTTGATTTCTTTATTTAGGAAATATCCAGTTACAATAGTAGAAAGCACATCAGCAATTGGAAATGAAATCCACACCCCCAATTCCCCAAAGAAGATAGGAAGGGTAAAAATTAATGGAATAAAGAAAAATCCTTGCCTTGTTAATGTTAGCAATAATGCAGGCACCGCTTTCCCAATGGCTTGAAAATAAGCCGAGCCGATTAATTGAATAGCAATTATTGGTGTTGCGGCAAATACATAACGCATATAACTTGGTGTTTCAGATAGAATATCTGGATCTGTAGTAAAAACAGATACTATTTGCTCTGGAAAAATCATGATTGCTGCAAAGACAAATAGCGCCAATCCGCTTGCATACTTAATAGCTTTATTAATGCTTTCACGAACTCTTTTATATTGTTTTGCACCGTAATTGTATCCTGCAATGGGTAAAAATCCTTGTGTAACTCCTAGTACAGGGAAAAGCGCAAACATTAACATTCTACCAATAATTCCGTAGGCTGCAACCGATGCTTCTCCGCCATAGTTGAAAAGGATATTGTTCATTAAAAGATAGGTAACACTAACTACAGCTTGTCGTGAAAGGGTTACAAACCCTAGGGCTGAAATTTCTTTAAGAATGGAAAGGTTTAAACCAAAATGAGCGAAACTGATTTTAAGCTCAGAACTTTTGCTCAAAAAGAAATATAGAATGTATGAAAAACTTAAACCATAGGAGATAGTAGTTGCCCATGCGGCTCCTGCCATTCCCCAATCCATTAAGTAAATAAAAATATAATCTAATAGCAGGTTACCAATAGATGGGATAATCATGGCAATCATAGCAAATTTTGGTTTGCCTTCTGCGCGAATTACATTGTTTCCCATCATGCTTAAAGCCAATAATGGCACGCCATAAAGAACAATGCGGTAATATATTTTTGCGGGCTCGAAAATGTCTCCTTTCCCACCAAATGCAGGAATTAGATCATTGATAAACACTAAGCCCAATACCACCATTAAGGTAGTTAGCAACAGCGTTAAAGTAATTTGATTTCCGAAGGTTTTAAGAGCGCGATTTTTATTTCCGCCTCCCAATGCACGAGATATTACTGATGACCCACCAATCCCAATAGCCATTCCTAAAGCGGCTATAAAAAATGAAACTGGCAATACTACATTAATAGCAGCAATAGCGATTGGCCCTATCCAGTTTCCGACAAAAATAGTATCGACTAAAACGTTAAGGGACATCACTAAAATACCAATAGAAGCTGGAAGTGCTTGTTTAAATAAAAGCTTTCCAATAGAGTCGGTACCTAGTGCAGTACTTCGGCTAGGTTGCATTATGCAATTGCGGTTTTTGTGTCTACAATTCGCCAGCGGTCAATCCAACCCGTTAAAACATCTGCCCAATCATCTCGGTCATTTAAGCAAGGAATTGTAGTGAATTCTTCTCCACCAGCTTCCAGAAATATCTCTTTTCCTTCCATGGCTATCTCCTCTAATGTTTCAAGACAATCACTAACGAAAGCAGGCGTAACAACTGCTAGTTTTTTTGTCCCCTCCAAAGCAAAGCGTTCTATAGTTCTATCTGTAGCTGGCTTAAGCCATGGGTCAAAACCTAAACGAGATTGGAAACTATTAGAATAGGTGCCAGGTTTTAGGTTTAGTTTTTTAGCCACTAGTTCAGTAGAAGCTAAACATTGATGCCTATAGCAAAATTCATGTGCAGAAGATGGTGTTGAACAGCAGGATTTATCGAGCTTACAATGCTTTTTGGTGATATCTCTTTTAATGATATGACGCTCCGGAACACCGTGATAACTAAATAAAAGATGGTCGTATTCAACGTTTTCTAATTTCTCAGCAATACTTTTTGACAGAACTTCAATATATTCTGGCTTGTTGTAAAATGCAGGTAAAGAGGTGATTTCCACATTTGGAAAGTGTTTTTTCTGAAGCTCTTCAACTTTTACGTCAATGGTTTCAGTAGTTGCCATAGCAAATTGAGGATATAATGGAATGGTCAAAATTTCATCCACGCCTTGATCTACTAATTCTTGAAGTCCCTTTTTTAGTGTGAGGCTTCCATAACGCATTGCTAAAGCAATAGGAATATTAGTTCTATCTTGAATTTTCTTCTGAAGCTTTTCTGAAAGAACAATTAATGGCGAGCCTTCTTCCCACCAAATTTTTTCATATGCTTCAGCAGATTTTTTAGGGCGAGTATTTAAAATAATTCCTCTTACAATAAAAGACCGAAGCCAAAAGGGAACATCAATCACTCTCGGGTCCATTAAAAATTCATCGAGATATTTTTTAACATCTTTTGGATCGGTACTGTCGGGTGAACCAAGATTTACTAAGAGAACTCCTTTAGACATAGTTTAAAAATTTAAATCGCAAAAAATAGTAGCGAAGCATAGGTTTTTAGGTATAACATGAGCAGACGTTACTTTAACTAAGTTTAAACGATGATGTTAAAAATAAAGCACTCACAAAATAATTTGCAAAGGTACAAGTCTTTGTTCAAACACTTCTCAGGATTATTAAATTTTGAATCTTAGGTTTACGGATTCAAAGCCATTAGATATTTTTTTGGTGTGGTTCCAAACTTCTTTTTGAAAGCCGATATAAAATGACTGGAAGCACTGTAGCCCACTTTTAAACCTACTTCATTTACATTATGCGCGCCAGAAGCTAAGAGTTGTCTAGCAACTTCCATTTTATAATCAAATAAAAAACTAAATACAGAGTCGCCGTATATTTGCTTAAAGCCTTCTTTTAGTCGGTTGAGAGGCAGATTTATTTCATCTGCCAACTCTTGTAGAGTAGGGGGTTCTGCCATTCTAGTAACAATAATTTGCTTAGCTTGTTTAATTTTCGAAACATTTTCTTCATCAGCTAAAAATGGACATTGTTCAATACTAGCGTCAGAAGGTCGATTAAAATATAAGCTCAATAATTCATATACCTTCCCCTTAAAGTACAACGGTTTTATTGAAGGATGAAGATTGTAGTTCATTATTTGATTGAGGATTATTGCCATTGATGGCGTAATTTGCTCTTCCTTATAATATTTTAACCCTCTATTCTCTTCACTCAAAAATGAGATATAGTTTGCTTCTGATGAAAAGAAGCTATGAAACTTGTTTATGGGAAGCAAAATAGATATCACCCAAGAATCCTTTTGAAGAAATAGGTTTAAAGGTAAATCCCGTTGAGGATTGTATAGCAACAAAGAACTGTCTTCTTTTAGCGGTAGCACATAATTTCCTGAATTAAAATTGAATGCAGAAGATCCTTTTATGCAAAAGTGAAATTGAATGAAATTTGATCCAACCTCTCTTCTAAAAGATTGATTGTCATTAGTTTCATTGTTGAATTTTAAAATATAGAATCCAGTTCCTAAAGCAATTTCTTCGTAAAAACTCTCCTCGATTTTAGTTGAGCTTTGAGCGACATTTTTATTTGTATTCATAGATTTAATTGATTGTTTTTATTTAGAACGGCTCTAAACTACACTGTCATAATTAATCTGTATCACGCGAATTTAGTGCATCTAAAGTATATAGGAGGTTGTTTTTCACTAAATTTTACAAGTAGCGATATAAATGATACCGCAAGCGTTGTTTTTAGATTAGTAAGCATAGTACTTTTGAAGCGTTTTATTATGGAAAATAATTCTCCCTCAAATACCGAGAGTGCTTCAGAAGGGAACTTCTATGCAATTGGCCTTAATTATAAAAAGGCAGATGCCGATATACGCGGACTTTTTAGCGTGGGTGAGCACTCGATGGAAAGTATGTTGATGAATGCAAAGTCTGAAGGAGTCCAGTCTCTCAGTGCTTTGTCAACTTGTAATCGAACAGAGTTATACGGAGTTGCAAAACATCCATATCAGCTTATAAAATTACTCTGTGAACATACAAATGGAACAATCGACGAATTTGAAAAAGTAGCCTACGTCTATAAAAATGACGAGGCTGTTTCGCATTTGTTTAAAGTTGGTACTGGTCTTGACAGTCAGATTTTAGGCGACTTTGAAATAATAAGTCAGCTTCGAAATAGCTTCAGGCTTTCTAAAAAACTGGAAATGATGAATCCATTTATGGAGCGTCTTGCAAATTCAGTTATTCAAGCTAGCAAACGAATTAAAAATGAAACTGGAATTTCATCGGGAGCTACTTCAGTAAGCTTCGCTGCGGTGCAGTATATAATGAATAATGTGCCTCAAATATCTGAGAAGAATATTCTTTTATATGGCACAGGGAAGATAGGTAGGAATACATGCGAAAACTTAGTAAAACACACTAAGAATGACCATATCGTCCTTATAAACCGAACCAAAACTAGAGCTGAAAAAATTGCTGGTAAGTTTAATTTGGTTGTAAAAAATCACTCAGACCTAGAGAGTGAAATTTCAGAAACCGACGTGCTTATTGTTGCTACAGGTGCACAAGACCCTACTGTTTATAACGAATTATTGTCTTTAAAGAAACCACTTCTAATACTAGATCTCTCAATACCAAAAAATGTCTCACAAGATGTTTTAGAAAATGAAATGGTTACTCTTGTTCATCTAGATGAATTGTCTAAACTTACAGACAAAACTCTTGAACAACGCGCTTCAGAACTACCACTTGCCGAAAAAATTATTAAAGAAATTGAAAGTGACTTTAATCAATGGGCAAAGGATCGTAAATTTGCACCAACTATTAGAGCGCTGAAAATTAAATTGGCAGAAATCAAAGCTGGTGAAATAGACTATCAGCGAAAAAAAATAGATGGATTTAATGAAGAACAAGCCGAGATTATTAGCGATAGGCTTATTCAAAAAATCACAACTCATTTTGCCAACCATCTAAAAGGTGAAGAAGGTTCGCCTGAAAGTATAGAGCTCATCCGAAGAGTTTTCCAACTTGAAACTGCATAAGAATTGAAAAAAATAATCCGAATTGGTACCCGCGATAGTGAACTCGCACTTTGGCAGGCCAATACCGTTAAATCAAGACTTGAAAATCTTGGATACCAAACCGAGCTTGTTCCAGTAAAATCTCAAGGGGATTTGGTTTTAGACATTCCTCTTTATGAAATGGGAATTGTAGGCGTTTTTACTAAAACCTTAGACGTAGCAATGCTTGGTGGTAAGGTTGATATTGCAGTGCATAGCATGAAAGACGTGCCAACGCTCTTGCCAAAAGGAATTATTCAAACAGCAGTTTTAGAGAGGGCTACTTCCAATGATATCC
The DNA here is from genome assembly GCA_035307265.1 of Aequorivita sp. Classification (GTDB taxonomy): domain Bacteria; phylum Bacteroidota; class Bacteroidia; order Flavobacteriales; family Flavobacteriaceae; genus Aequorivita. The sequence goes on along the minus strand of DATGMT010000166.1, from coordinate 8,188 downwards.
TTATTACAAATGGCGAAATAGATTACAATAAACCATGTACTGTTGCTACAGGTAGTTTAAGAAGAAAGGCGCAATGGCTTAACCGATATCCAAATCATGAAATTGTCGATTTACGCGGAAATGTAAATACACGACTTCAAAAATTAAAAGATAATAATTGGGAGGGTGCTATTTTTGCTAAGGCTGGACTAGAACGAATTAAAGTTTTACCATCTCAATATACAGAACTCGATTGGATGATTCCTGCACCTGCACAAGGCGCCATGGTAATTGTAGCAATGGAAAACGATGAATTTAGCATAGAAGCTACTTCAAAGTTAAACCATAAAGAATCTGAAATCTGCACAACTGTAGAAAGAGAGTTTTTACGTACCTTAGAGGGCGGATGTTCTGCACCAATTGGAGCATTTGCAAAAATTGAAGAAAATAAAATAATATTTAAGGGAAGCCTTTTCTCACTCGATGGGAAACAAAAATTAGATATAGAAAAATCAGCGGAAGTCTTGGATTATAAAGATTTTGGACAAAATTGTGCTAAGTATATTCTAGAAAATGGAGGAAAGGAACTAATGAGCTCTTTAAAAAGCAGACTAAAATGACACTCTGGGAAAAAACAAAACCAACAGATATCGTCGTTGGTTCATTGGACCTAGGGCTTCTTACTTTTCTTATTTTCGATTTCGGATATAACAATTTTACCGAATTTCATCAATATAAACTTTTTGTACTACCTGCTTTACTCCTAGCACTTGTAGGTTTCAATGTCTACAAACTTTCAAAGTATAATAGAGATCGAGAGATATCTCGAAGCGCAAAATTGAGTTTATATATACTTATGGCGCTTATTGTTTTAGAAGGAATAATAATCCTTTTTAGTTATGAAACTTCTCTAGCGCAAACTTTCCTAAACACAAGATATATAATTGAGTATGGATTGCTTTTTTACTTTTTTGTCCGCCTCACATTTCTAATTAGAAAAATATATAGCCTCTACTTTAATCCAGCAATTCTCTTTGTGGGAAGCTTTGCAATTATTGCACTGGTAGGAACATTTTTATTAATGCTTCCTAGTGCAACAACAAATGGCATTTCGTTTACAGATGCACTTTTCACCTCAACAAGTGCCACAGCTGTTACGGGCCTTGTTGTGCTCGATACGGCCAATGATTTTACACCAATGGGCCAAACTATTATTATGGTTCTTTTTCAAGTTGGAGGACTTGGAATGCTCACCTTCACTTCGTTTTTCGCATACTTCTTTATGAGTGGTGCCTCATTTAAAGAAAGCTTATATATGAAGGATATTTTAGGCTATGATAAGCTTAATAGCGTTATGAAAACAGTAATGCAAATTGTTATATTTTCATTGGTTCTAGAATCAATCGGAGCTTTATTGATTTATAACTCGATACCAAAAGCAACTACTTTTGAAAGCAAAGGGTTTTTTGCAATATTTCACGCAGTTTCAGCCTATTGTAACGCAGGGTTTTCTCTGGCATCAGACAATATGCACGACCCAAGACTCAGATTTAACTATTCTATTCAATGGGTAATAATGATACTTATTATTTTTGGAGGATTAGGTTACCATATTGCGTATAACGTAATACAGTATATCAAAAAGTTCTTTATCAATATCTTTAGTAAAAAGAATAGAGTCTTTATATCAAGAGTAATAAACCTCAATACTAAAATAGTCCTCTACACTACATTAATCCTTATTTTATCTGGTGGTGCTTTCTTTTTCATTTCAGAGCAACAAACCAGTCTATTAGAACACAATACTCTTTTTGGAAAAATTACTACAGCCATGTTTTCTTCAGTAATTGCACGAACGGCTGGATTTAACACTGTTGATATTGCTAATTTCACTATCCCGGGAATATTGTTTATGATGTTTTTGATGTGGGTAGGTGCTTCGCCAGCGTCAACAGGTGGAGGTATTAAAACATCAACACTCGCATTGGCAATCCTAAATATATTTTCCGTAGCTCGAAATAAAAAACACATAGAAATTGGAACAAGAAAAGTAGCTACCGAAGCTGTGCATCGTGCATTTGCGATCATTACAATATCTTTGTTAAGTATAGGTGCTGGAATATTACTCTTGCTAATATTCAACCCAGAATTTTCTGTTGTACAAATAGCTTTTGAAGCATTTTCAGCGTTTGGAACAGTTGGGCTCTCAATGGGAATAACACCACACCTTTCCGAAGCAGGCAAGTATGTTGTAATATTTCTAATGTTTTTTGGAAGAATCGGACTGTTGAACTTGATGATAGGTATTCTAAAAAACATGCATAAAACAGAATATGCTTATCCTGAAGAAAATATTTTAATTAACTAAAAAAGGGATATTAAAAACAAGTAGAAAAAACCATGAAAATAGTAGTCATAGGACTTGGTAACTTTGGAATGTCTTTAGCAATTCACCTTTCCGACACAGGAAACGAGGTGATTGTTGCCGATTACGATCCAGAAAAAGTAACTCAAATAAAAGACAAAGTAGCCCATGCAGTAACAATCGACGCTACCAACGAGCATGCCTACAATGCTTTGCCACTTAAAAATGCTGAAATAGCCATAATAGCCATCGGACAACGAAATGGTGCAGGAATTATGAGTACGGCCATAGTAAAAAAGCTTACTAAAGCAAGAATAATTGCACGTTCAGCTTCAGGTCTTGAGGATACTATTCTTGAAGCAATGGGAGTTGATGAAATAATTCATCCAGAACAGGAATATGCAGAGCGACTCACAAAAAAAATAAACCTAAAAGGAAGTATAGATAACTTTGAAATCGATGGAGAATATTTAGTTTCTGAAGTAGGAGTGGGTAAAGGATTAATTGGAAAAACAATCCAAGAACTAGACTTTAGAAAAACATACAACCTCAATATTATTACCATTATTCGAAAGAAAATGCACACTAATTTATTGGGGAGACAAGTAGAGAAAAAAGAAGTCATCGGACTCCCTAAGCCCGATATGGTCTTTCAACAAGGCGATATCTTAGCGGTTTTTGGAAGAAATAGTGATGTGAAAAAATATTTAAAGCAACATGACGACGGTTTTATCAACTAAAAGATTAAAATCTAACCAAAGATCTTTGTTGCTTCAAGCAGGAGTTTCACTGGTGGAATACAATGCAATTAATATTGAATTCCTCTCGTTTGAAGTTCCTGTAAATGTTAAAAAAGCCATTTTCACAAGTCAAAATGCAGTAGAAAATGTGCTAAATCAAAACATTCACATTACAGAATGCTTCTGTGTAGGCGAAAAAACAAAAGAACTCTTAGAGAAAAAAGGACAGAAAGTTGTGATGATGAAAGAGTATGCTACTGAATTAGCAGCTTATCTTGTTGAAAATCACAAAGAAGATTCATTTCATTTCTTCTGCGGAAATATAAGAAGCAATGAAATTCCTACTCGATTAAAAGAAAACAACGTAAATTTTAATGAAATCGTAGTATACAAAACAACATCGAACCCTAAACAATTTGAAAGGAGATTTGATGCAATTTTGTTCTATAGTCCAAGTGGAGTTAGAAGCTTTTGCAAAGCACAAAACAATAAAAAATACGAAAACTCAATATTTGTATGCATAGGAACCACCACAGCTGCTGAGGCAGAAAATTATTCCGAAAACGTGGTGATTTCAAATAGCACAACTGTTGAAAGCGTGATTGCCAAAGCGGTAAAAATATTAAAACAGTAAAAATTATATAGTTTCACAAAGGCTCAAGCCAAGTGAGGTTTAAAGTTAAACTTATGATTAAAAACGATTTATTCTTAAAAGCCCTCCGCGGAGAGACCGTGGATAGACCGCCAGTATGGATGATGCGTCAAGCCGGAAGGTATTTGCCAGAGTTTATGGAAATCAAAGAGAAATATGATTTCTTTACTCGCTGCCAAACACCTGAATTAGCAAGTGAAATAACAGTGCAACCAATTCGTCGATATGGAATGGACGCAGCTATATTGTTTAGTGATATCCTCGTAATTCCACAGGCTATGAATATTCACGTAGAAATGAAGCCAAACTTCGGGCCTTGGGTTCCAGACCCAATTCGAAATTCAAAAGATTTGGAAAGAGTGATTGTGCCAGATATCAACGAAACACTTGGTTATGTGATGGATGCTATCGATATGACTAAGGAAAAATTAAATAATGAGGTGCCTCTTATTGGTTTCGCAGGAAGCCCATGGACTATCCTTTGTTATTGTGTGCAAGGTCAAGGATCTAAAAACTTTGACAAGGCAAAACAATTCTGTTTTACACAACCTCAAGCTGCTCACGAGTTGCTTCAAAAAATTACAGATACAACCATCCTTTACTTAAAAGAAAAAGTAAAACATGGAGTGAACGCTGTTCAGGTTTTTGACAGTTGGGGAGGAATGCTTTCTCCAACAGACTATCAGGAGTTTAGCTGGCAGTATATCCAACAAATAATAGATGCTTTAAAAGATGAAACACCAGTAATTGCCTTCGGAAAAGGATGCTGGTTTGCATTAGACACTATGGCAAAAAGTGGTGCTTCTGCACTTGGAGTTGATTGGACATGCTCGCCAAAAAACGCGAGATACCTAACTGGAGGAAATATTACACTACAAGGAAACTTTGATCCAACACGACTTTTTAGCCCTCCATCAGAAATTAAAAAGAAGGTAAAACAAATGATTGATGAATTCGGGAAAGACCGTTATATCGTAAACTTAGGGCATGGAATTTTACCAAATATTCCGCTTGAAAATGCAGGAGCCTTTATTGAAGCCGTAAAAGAATATAAAGCTGAATAAATGAAGATTTGGTCGCTCATAAGTGAGCTTGAATTCTCAAAGCTGTGGCGACTTGCATGGATTGGAGTGAGAAATCCTCTATTGGTGCTGCCAACCCATAAGGCAACAATAAAAACAATGAAAATTTGTGATAAGCTTTATGGAAGTTCTCATCATGCCCATAATCGTGCAAATGCTTTTAGACATGCTTTTTGGAATATACTAATCGCTAAAAGTGTGATTGTTAGATTGAAAAGTGAAGAAAAAACTGTTGCATGGGCAGAAAAAATAACATCTTTACACGAAGAACTGATGCCGAATCACCCTTTAGAAAAAGAGATGGATTTGCATAATAATGAAGTAGGCAGACTAGTTTTTAAAGAACTTAAAGCAGAATCAATAGAGGCGATAATTCAATTTATAAAACAGAAATCGGAAGAAGCAGTTCAAATAAAAACGGTTGAAGAAACTGATAAATTAAAAGGAGTATTAGTTTTTATCGAAGAGTGAAATAGAATCTGACAGAATCATAGGCTTCCTACGAGGTCTTCAAGGCCTTGTAGGTATGCACTTTTTGAAAATTCAAAATTTATTTAATTAAGGAGGATATATTTTTAAAATCCCTGCTATGATTAAAAACATACTAAAAGCCATACAAGCGTACGTAGGTACTTTTAAGCTCATAAGCACTTTAAAGTTGTGGAAGTACTTCGCTATTCCAATGGTTATTAGTTTTATAACAGCGGTTTTAATAGGATTCACAGCTTGGGGACTAAGTGATGACCTTGGCGTATTTATTTCAAAAATATGGTTCTGGGAGTGGGGTGCACAAACATTTAGAGTTATTAGTGACTTTATTGGCGCACTTATAATTATTGCACTTGGACTTATAATGTATCGCCATATCGTGATGGCACTGAGTTCACCTTTTATGAGCCCAGTTTCTGAGAAAATCGAAAAACATTTCTACGGAATTAACCACTCACATAGAAACACCACTAATATTGAGCAGTTATGGAGAGGAATTAGAATAAATATCCGAAACTTATTGCGTGAATTATTGCTCACTATTCCAATTATTTTAATTGGATTTATTCCTGTTATAGGAATCGTTTCCTCAATACTTTTGTTTTTGTTACAGAGTTATTATGCAGGCTTTGGAAATATGGACTACACGCTAGAGCGTCACTTTAAATATTCTGAAAGCATCAAATTTGTTCGAAAAAATAGAGGTTTGGCAATTGGAAATGGAATTGTTTTTATGCTGATGCTTTTAATCCCTGTATTTGGGATTATTTTAGTCTTGCCTTTGTCCGTAACAGCAGCAAGCACTGAAACATTAAAGGTTTTAGAGAAATCAAAACAACTAAATCAAACATCTTCCGTGGTCTCCAAGACCATGTAGATCTAAGTTCCAATAAACTAATGAAACAACAATTTGTCAATTACATAAAAAACCTTCAAAATCAAATTACTTCCGCTTTGGAAGAAATAGACGGGAAAGCAAAGTTCAAAGAAGATATCTGGGTTCGACCCGAAGGTGGAGGCGGACATACCCGTGTAATTGAAAACGGAAACGTATTCGAAAAAGGAGGTGTCAATATCAGCGAAGTTTTCGGAAAACTCCCAGAAAGTATGCAAGCGTATTTCGGAGTAAAAGATGCCGATTTCTTCGCGTGTGGACTGAGTTTAGTTTTACATCCTAAAAATCCAATGGTCCCTACTGTACATGCCAATTGGCGATATTTTGAAATGTATGATGCAGATGGAAATATAGTGGATAGCTGGTTTGGCGGAGGTCAAGATCTAACGCCATACTATTTGTTTGAAGAAGACGCCGAACACTTTCATAAAGTGTGTAAAGAAGCGTGTGATAAGCATAACCCAGAATTTTATCCAGCATATAAAAAACGTTGCGATGAATATTTCTGGAACTCTCATCGGGATGAGGCTCGGGGAGTAGGAGGATTGTTTTTTGATTATCTGAAAAAAACAAAAACAATGTCTATGAAAGATTGGTACAACTTTGTTACCGAAGTAGGCGACAGCTTTTTGAAGGGCTATCTTCCAATCGTAGAAAAGAGAAAAGAACTTTCCTACACCAAAGAAAATAGAAACTGGCAAGAAATTAGACGAGGACGTTATGTAGAGTTTAATCTTGTACACGATAAAGGAACTTTGTTCGGACTAAAAACCAACGGTCGGATAGAGAGTATTTTAATGAGTTTGCCACCACATGTTCAATGGAAATATGATCATCATCCAGAGCCCGGAAGTGAAGAAGAAAAACTCGTTGAAGTACTAAGAAATCCTAGGGAGTGGATTGAAAATTAGGCATTGATTTTGCTAGATAACAAGTGATAGTTTTAAGAAATTAAAAAATTGAAATATGCATCCATTAAGAAGAAATAGAAGATTAAGAGCAAGTGAAAGTATAAGAAGCTTGGTTCGTGAAACTATAATTCATCCTGACGATTTTATAGTCCCACTTTTTGTGGTTGAAGGTAAAAATGTAAAGGAAGAAATACCTTCAATGCCAAACTATTACAGACTTAGTCTTGATCTTCTAGAAAAGGAAGTGAAAGAGTTATGGAAGCTTAATCTAAAGTCTGTTTTGCTTTTTGTGAAGGTAGATGACAAACTAAAAGACAACACAGGTAAAGAATCAATCAATCCCGAAGGCCTGATGCAACGTGCTATTAAGACAGTGAAAAACGCTGTCCCTGAAATGTATGTCATGACAGATGTTGCCTTAGATCCATTCTCTTCTTTCGGTCATGATGGAATTGTGTCTGGTGGAAAAATACTTAACGACGACAGTAGTGCAGTTCTAGCTGAAATGGCATTAAGTCATGCCAAAGCAGGCGCAGATATGGTTGCTCCAAGCGATATGATGGACGGACGAATATTTGAAATAAGAACCTTGTTAGAAGATGAAGGGTTTTATGATACAGGAATCATGTCTTATAGCGCAAAATACGCATCAGCATTTTATGGCCCTTTTCGTGATGCACTAGACTCAGCACCCGTGGAAGCCGAAAATATTCCGAAGGACAAAAAAACTTACCAAATGGATTTCGCTAATAGGGAAGAAGCTATCAGAGAAACCCTTATGGATATTGAAGAAGGAGCAGACATTGTAATGGTGAAACCTGGACTTTGCTACCTAGATATAGTTAGAGAAGTAAAGGACGCTGTTCATGTTCCTGTGGCTGTGTATCAAGTTAGTGGAGAATATGCAATGCTAAAGGCAGCTGCAGAAAAAGGCTGGCTAGATCACGATGCAGTTATGATGGAACAAATTACTGCTATAAAAAGAGCAGGAGCTAGTCTAATAGCTAGTTACTTTGCAAAAGATGTGGTTAAATTAATATCTTAAAATACAAGATTAAATATTTCTTAACTCGAG
>DATGMT010000165.1:0-10189 GCA_035307265.1 Aequorivita sp. | reverse complement strand
TCATCAATTTATAGTGCGAAATGTAGATGGAATTTTAGCTTCAGATATGGATTATGACATTCCGCTTCAAGGTCATAAAAAGTATTTAGGATTAATGCCTAACCCTGTAAACACATCAAAACTTGACTATATTCCGATTTCTATCGATGGAAAAATCAAAATTTTCCACGGGATAAACCGGACAAATTATTTCAAGAAAGGAAATGACTATTTCGAAGCAGTATTAGAGAAAATTCAAAAAAAATACGCTTCCAAAGTAGAAGTAATTACAGTTGAAAACATTCCGTATAGCGAGTATATTAAGAAGTATAACGCTGCACACATTCTACTAGACCAAGTATTTTCTTTTGATCAAGGATATAACGCGCTTGAAGCTATGGCTAAAGGGAAAGTTGTTTTTACGGGTGCTGAAACCGAATTCCTAGAAAAATACAATCTAAAACCTGATGAAGTTTGCATAAACACACTAGCAGACGTTGATTATCTTTTTCAGAAACTAGAAGAGCTTATTTTAAATCCTGAGAAACTAATAACTATTTCCAAAAAAGCACGAGCTTTTATTGAACGAGAACACGACTATATCCTTGTTGCCAATAAATACTTAGATGCTTGGAAAGCCGGCAATACGCAATAAATCAATAAGGTAATTCAATAGTTTCAGGATCTATAAATTCCAGCGTGTATGGATTTTCTAAGAAACTAAGCGGTGGCTTTTGAAACTTGAGAATATCTTCTTTTTGAATTCCATATACCGACCAGTAGTTTGCTTTAAGTTGTGCAAAAATATCTTCGTTCCATAATCCAAAAAGAGGTCGACCTTCAACCAACTTTGTCGGCAATGCCTCTACTCTAATTTCATTATCTGTTTCTTCTATATCATGCTCTGATTTGTATTGCAAAATATAATCGGAATAATGAAACCTTGCATAAAGCTCTTCAAATTGAACAGGATGCAATACGTGACCTTTTGATTTTTCCAAAATTTCCGCATTCCTCTCTCCTATTACACCGTTGTCCTGAAAGCAAACAATAAGCCCAAAGCCGTTAACCCCCATCGAAAATAACAGATTGATTGTATCATCTCGATAACTGAAAATATCAGCAGAATATTTTAGTGGAAATGTGACAATACTCCACGGTTTTCTTTCAGAAAAAGTAACTGGTTCAATCAAAGATTGAAGCATTAAATGAAACTTGCGAAAGCGTTCTCTTAAATACGGAGAAAGCAAAAAGTCTTTTCCGCGTCGTAGTAAACGATCTCTTTCATAGACCATTTCATAGTACAAAAGTCCATATACAATTCTCCCCGACCATTGAAATAGCTCAACTTCTTCTAATGCCGTAATACCTTCATATCCTTTTTTATAAGCTTCCTGAACCTTCAAATCTAATTCTGCATAAGCTTTTTTAACCTCAGGAGAGCAAGGCAAAATCAAATCAGAATACTTATAAGTTTTCATTTTGTCTAACATTTCAATTCTTTCATCTCCGAATTTAAAATGCTCCATCATCCACTCTGGAAAAACAGATATGGTTTCATTAGTCAAAGCTCCGGAAAGGAAGCAGAAATGTTCGTCGAATATTAAATCGTCAAAAGGATTAAAAAGCGATAGGGACATACAGATTCTATAAAGTTTCTTTGGAAAATTATTGGCAAAGATAACGATAAACAAGCGCCTACTAAAGAAAGGAATCGCTCAATGTTCTACAGAAAATAAGTTGAGTTTATTCTGTTGATTTATTGATTTTACCCATTTTTCTGAAGTATCTAAAAACCAAATATAGAACCACGAAAAAGTAAATTACATAGCGTATAAAATGTGCAATCACAACTCCTTCAACGCCATAAATTCCAGCTAAATAGTAAGAAAACCCAAAGAACAATCCTAAAGAAAGTATTTCGGTGAAAATAAAGTTCCTCACCATTTTCTTAGCTAAAAACTGATATCCTAATACAACAGCTGCTAATTGAACAAAATCACCCATTAACTGCCATTTAAACAAAGGTCCCATTGCTAGGAAATCTGGATAAATAATTTGAATCACAAAATATCTTAGGAAATAAATCAATATCATTCCTGCTCCAAAAAGAGGTAAAAGCGTTTTGTAGATATTTAATAACTCTTTTTTGAAATCATTTTTATTGTGAATTCCAGCGAATTTCGGGAGTACATATAAAGTGAAAATTGCGGATGAAAACACCATATAGTTTTTAGAAACATTAGTCATCGCTGTCCAAATTCCTGCATCGGAAATATCAATTCTATTCTGAATCATTACACGAATATCGATTTCCACATAATTCCGAAGCACGGTTGAAAAGAATGACATTAGCGAAAATGCCAACAACTCCTTCGCCATTGGAATTTTAAACGAAAGCTTTGAAAACTGAACATATTCACGCAGAACTCCAAAAAATATAAACAGCAATACAAGAAGTTGTAAAGCTGGTGTAATTGCAATGGCTATCAATGCTCCGTCTAGGTTGTGTGTGAGCAATAGAATAACCGTAAGCGCAGCACTAACAACATAGCTAAAGAGGTCTATTCTTGCTAATTTCTTATAACGAGAAAGTCCGTTAACAACTGCATTGAAAATCCTGTAAATACTAATAAACGGAACTACAACCGCAAGCAACTTGATTAAATAGACGTAATCCGTGGATTCAAAAATGGTTTCACTGAAATAATTAGCTCCAAAAAACAGCATTGTAAACACTACAACCGAGCCTATAGCTGTAAAAACAAAAGTTGTTGAAAACAGTTTTTGTAGCTGGGCTTTATCCTCATTGTATTCGGCTATATATTTTACAACACCGCTAAACACTCCTACAGACGTAAAAGAGCCAAGCATCTCTAAGAGGTTTCTAAGCGATCCTATTTTTGCAATACCTGCTTCCCCGACAATTTCAGCCAATAAGCGCTGAACAAAAAGAGAGATAACCAAGCGAACACCAATAACTCCAGCGTTTAAAGAGGTCATCTTTAAAAGAAGATTGTTTCGTATGAAAGCTGGAATTTTCAAGTTAGGTTGTTAGTTTATTGATGAAGAAAATTTAAGAGTTAAGTCTTTAGAGAATTACACTATTCCAATTTAATATTTATTCAATACAGCTATCACCTTCTCCACGTCCACCTCTGCCATCACAGGACTAATCGGTAAACTTATAACTTCTTGATGAATCTTTTCAGTAACTGGAAACTTCAAGTCTTTATACTCCGAAAGAGCTTCTTGCTGATGTGGAGGAATGGGATAATGTATTAAATGACCTATGTTATTTCGATCGAGGAAATCTATAAAATCAAATCGATTTTCAACTCTTACTACAAATAAATGAAAAACATGATTGTCACCTCCATCATATTTCGGCAATTGGATTTTATCGTTCTTTATTTCAGAAATATATCGCTTTGCTATTTCACGACGACGATTGTTATCCATATCCAAACTTGGTAGCTTGCAATTTAAAAAAGCTGCCTGGAGCTCGTCAAGCCTTGAGTTAAACCCAAGAAGTTCATTTACATATTTACTGGAAGTGCCGTAATTTCTAAGCTTCGAAACCACTTTTGCTAAGTCGTTATCATTAGTAGTTATAGCGCCTCCATCTCCTAAAGCCCCTAAATTTTTAGTTGGATAAAAACTAAATCCTGCGGCATCACCCAAATTTCCTGCGCGTTTCCCTTCTTTATCCTTTGCACCATGTGCTTGAGCGGCATCTTCAATAACCAACAATCCGTGCTTTTTAGCTAGTTCAAGAATTTTAGGCATTGGTGATAGCTGACCGTATAGATGAACAGGCATAATTGCTTTGGTTTTCTCGGAAATAGAACGCTCCAAAGAATCCATGTCAAAATTATAAGTTTCCAACTCCGACTCTATTAAAATTGGAGTTAAGCCAGCTTGTTTAATAGCCAAAATTGTAGCTATATACGTGTTTGAAGCAACCAGCACCTCATCATTCTCTTTGAGCTTTTCTAACACCTTATACCCTTCTAAAATCAATCGTAAAGCATCTAAACCATTGCCAACTCCAATACAGTGAGTACTTCCGCAAAACCTTGCAAAATTAGACTCAAACACTTTTACTTGACCTCCTAGAATGTAATGTCCAGATTCCAAAAACTGCTTGAGTTCATCTTGGAAATCATTTTCAAATCGTTGATTTATAGCTTTTAAGTCCAAAAAAGGAATCATAAATAAATGTCTTTTAATAGATGATGATTAGCTGTTTTAAGCTCATAGAAATCGTGAGTGATGCTTCTTCCTCCGAAAGATTCTTTCCAGCTCAAAAGTCCTTTATTAACTTGTGTTCCTTGTTTTTCGTTAGAAACCCCAAAGTCGAAATAACGCTTATGTGAAAAATGTTTCAATAAAAAGTCAAATAAAAAATCGAGGCCTCCAGATTTACGCCCTATTTCATTTGCCGAAATATATTGTGCATGAGCAACTGTTTCAGTTTCAAAGATAGTTGTTCCTGCTACTATTTTGTTTTCTTTATAAACATTAAACTGTTTAATATTTTCTGGAAACCGAGAGTGAAGCAATTCTATTTCATCTATGGAATGCACAGGTTTTTGATTGTGGCTTTGCATAAGATTTGGCTCTAAAACCTCTTTCCAAAACAGTTTGAAATTAGAATCTTCTGCTAGCCTTAATTCATTTTTAACACCTTTCTTAATTCCTCGTAAACGATTGGAAGATTCAATTTTCAATGCGTTTTCATTAAAAACACTGCTGCTAATGTCTCTACGCGTTAGCTTTGCCTCCAATAAAAAGAGGAGATACTCCATTTCATCACTTGGCAATTGTTGATAGATTTTTGGGAGTAATTTCAAGTTCAACTTATCAATTTTGCTTTTATGCAAATGTGATAATAGAAGCTGAAATGACTCAAGCACAACATCAAAGGAAGTCTTCGAATGCAACACTAAACCTCCGTAGGTAAGCCCTTGATGAGAGTGTACTGTATCCCCAACCATATTAGCAGGCAAGACGGTTACTAGCTCACCTTTCCTATATACCATCAATGAGTAATCCTCAAACCTATCGGAATGATAGTCCATAAAATCACGTTGAAACAGAAAAGTGGCATTCTTAGAATTTCTTATAAAGTCATCCCAAGCATTTTTATGTTCCGATTGATATTGAATTATTTCGTAAGTATCCACTTCCTTAATCTTTTTTATTTTGAGGTTACATTTCCAGCATCATCAATAACAGCTTTCACCGAATCAGAAAAAGAACCATTCTGCAAGTTATAACTTGAATTGTCCTCCATATATTTTAAGTATTCAGGATTTTCACTTAAAACTGAAAAAAGCACTCTAAAAACATTCACATTACTCCTCAATTCAGAGTCCATTCCTTCTTTTAAGTGCCCATTCCATTTGATAGCTGCTAGAGTTGAATACACTGAATGCAGTTGATTTAGATCTGTTGTTGAAAACATTTCAGGATAACTCCCTAATCCAACCCAACCTCCGTGGTCTGCCAACAAGATTACAATAGCTGTTGGATCTTTTTCCGTAATATAATTTACAGTGTTTTCCAACCACACATTCACCTCCTTGATCTTTTCAATATAGGTGTTTCTTTCTTCTTCTTTAGACGCTGCAAAATGAATGTGGTGCGGAAGAAGTCTTTCCACAAAGTAAAATCTTGGTCCAGCGACCTGAACTGTATCCATAGCAGCTTTCAAGTCGTCAAAAACAACCTTTTTCACGCTATCATCATCACTGAAATATGGAATTTCATCGGGTTGAATATTGTAATAATCATAAGCTTGTTCTGGCCTGTTTTGTTGAAAATATTCGTCTTGAACAATGAAGAAGTTTGTATAACCATTGTTTTTTAAAATGTCTACAGCATTGCTATTTCCGGCTATAAAATCTCGTGCATTTGGCATTTCAATTGTAGGAAACAACATATCTCCAAAACGGTGTTGCTTCATTGCAAACAAGGAAGAGTTCGAAGTTAAACTTGCCGGATAATTACTTCTGAAACGATCATAAACCTTAAAATCATTATTTTCTAACCAATTATAAAACGGATTTTGGAAATTATATAATTCGCCTTCCATCATATTACGGGCAACATACCCATCTGGCTGAATCATATAAATATTAGGCGTTTCTTTAAACTTAGCTTCTACAATAGAATCGGGTAAATGCGCCCAATCCATTGCTTTTTGATGTTCATAAATATGAATCGCACATTTGGCTGTGGGAATAACACTCATCACCAAGATAAGCATGAGCAATTTTCGATATTCTTTATGCATTTTCCACGCCGCTATAATAGAGACAATCAAAAGTCCTAATAGAATCTTCTTCTTCAAGGTTAGAAACATGGCGTGTGACATTAAAGTAGCTACAACCATGATAATCAACACAAAAAGAATATGGAATTTATATTTCGAAATAGTTTTTGAGAATTTAAACACAAAAAATAAAGCAGAGAAAATAGCAACAGGAATCCCCACGAAAAACAAAGTGAAGAACCCCAGATGCTCCCATGTATTTATAGCTGAAAAGTTATTTGAAAAATAAAAAACAAGAGGATAAAAGCCACATATAAGTCCAATAATTAAAGGATTAAAGCTTTTTTCTGAATTGATAAATTTCTTGTTAGCCATAGAGATTTAAGTATCATTTTGATGCTTTTAAAAACATCATACTTTAACGGCACAAGATAATAGTTTTTTAGCTCAATGCCTTTAAACTAAACAAAGAGTAAATAGAGTTTTAAACCTAACGAGCTTTTTTAAAAGAAGAAATAAGCTTCGAATAAATTCTAAATAGAGGTAATTAATCACTGTTGTCAATTTGAAATTCGATGATCTGCGTAAAAATGTGCTGTAATAGGCTTTTGGGCAGTTGCTTTCATAGATTTCCACTCTTTAAGTGGTCAACCTATATCAGAGACGTACAGAAACTAATTAAAAATTTATTGCTTTCTACTGAAGTGATATAGTAGCCTTTTTGTTCCTTGAACTATTTCTTTTTTCTCTAATGTAAAATACTTTGAGTAGCCTTTTTCAAACTCATTTTCATTATAGAAGTCAAAATGATTGATAAATTCACGTTTGCGCATTAACAACGATTCCACCCAAGAGTCTTCTCGTTTAGGAAACTCAATGATAAGTGTTTTAGAAAATGAAGCAAAAAACTCAGCCGATTTCACAAACGGGACATTTCCAGAAAGTGTAATGTGATGAATCAACGCTAAAGCAAGCGTAACGTCGGGTGCATAATCTTTAAGCCTTTCCATTAAAGAGTTTCGCTCTGTATTATTAAACCCTATTCCTGGTGCAGGTTGAAGAACATCACAAACAAAAGGCAACATATTTTCTTCTTTGTTTTGTTGAAGTTGCTTGTAGTTATGATCTACCGCATTGCTGTCTATATCAGTAACAATAATGTGTGGAACACTGTCGATCACTGTTCGAGCAAAAGTTCCGTCGTTACCTCCAACGTCTATTAGTTTTTGTGGAGCAAGAGGTTTTATCCAATCTCTTATCAAGCTTTTTTTAGCCTCAAAAGCAACCTGATCATAGTTTGTTTTGGTGTAGTAATCACCCCACTCTGTACTTTCTTTTAGCTTCAAGTTTTTGATATAATCAAAAAGACTTTCTAAAATATTCTCTTGAGCTTTCTTAGAGAGGGTGGCAATTTTTGTTTCAGCCTTATAATCTTCACTATGCTTACTTTCCATTTTAGCAAGCAAATGAATATTTGGATAGACTACAGAACTCAAACGGGTTCGAGTTGGGAGCATTGAAGAAATCAATTTAACAGGAATTCCATCTATATGGGTTTGCATCATTTTAAAGACTTCAGTTCCGTGATATTTCGCTAAAACTAAGGGTCCGAAAAAATGAGTAATAAATTGTTTGTATGCTCGCCAAGGCGTTCCTTCTTCATAAGAATCAAAAGAAAGTGTATCTATAAAAATAGGTTTCCCCTTGTAAAAAGTAACATTATATGCTGAAGCATCCTTCAAAATAAATCCTTTTGAAAGTGCATATTTTTGAATTCTCAATGTGTGAAGGGCAGCGTGTTTATACTGCTCAAAACTCCACTCATAAGGATTAGTGATAAAGGGAATTTCTTCTGGAGTGATAATTATTCTCTCTGAAGAAACAGAAGTTTCCTCATGCGGAATCAATAAATTGTTAGAGAAAAGAGTTTTAAAAAAACCGCTTTCCTTTAACTTATTGTACTGTGGAAAATAAATAGGGTTGATGACTCTGCGTAGTGTTTCGCCATCGTGAAACATATAACCAGAAGGATCTCTAAACGAGGCTTCGTGTATATTATTTTTTTCTATCATCTTTATCAGTGTCTTCTTCTATATCTATTGAATCGTATGTATCGTCATCTTCCTTCACTAGTCCGAAGAAAGATTTAATCTTATACATTACACCTTTTGAAAATAACACAACACCAGCGGCTGCAGCAACGGCTGCTTGCACTAACATTGCACCTAATCCAGGATCAAAATAAAGAAAATAAACACTCATAATTTTTGTACTACGTCATTTGTCTTGACAAATTAACTAAAAATCGTACAGTTCGTTCAGTTAAGGTTCAAATATCTTTTACCAAAAAAGATATTTGAACCAATCTCATGAACTTATACATTATAACTGAACTAAAAAGATTAGTTCTTATTACGTTTACGATCTACTTCTTTCAAGTATATCTTACGAAGTCTTAAATGTTTTGGAGTTACTTCTACATATTCATCTTTCTGAATATATTCTAAAGCTTCTTCCAAAGAAAACTTCACTGCAGGAACAATCCGCGCTTTATCATCAGCTCCAGCAGAGCGAACGTTAGAGTGCTTTTTAGATTTTGTGATATTCACTGCCATATCGTCTTGACGAGAGTTCTCACCAATTACTTGACCTTCGTAAATTTCTTCGTTTGGATCGACAAAAAATCTACCTCTATCCTGAAGTTTATCGATAGAATAAGGAATTGCAGTACCGGTTTCCATAGAAACTAAACTTCCGTTTTGTCTTTCTGGAATTCCACCTTTCATTGGCTGATACTCAAGAAAACGGTGGGTCATAATAGCTTCACCAGCAGTTGCTGTAAGAATTTGATTTCTAAGACCAATTATCCCTCTTGAAGGTATGATGAACTTACAAACCATTCTATCGCCTTTCCCTTCCATACTTATCATTTCGCCTTTGCGGATTGTCACCATATTAATGGCTGTTCCACTCACGGTTTCTGGCAAGTCAATAGTCATCTCTTCAACTGGCTCACACTTCACACCGTCAATTTCTTTAACGATTACTTGTGGTTGACCTATTTGAAGTTCATATCCTTCACGGCGCATGGTCTCGATCAATACTGAAAGGTGCAATACCCCTCGACCAAAAACCAAAAATTTATCTGCGCTATCTGTCTGACTTACTCGTAGAGCAAGGTTTTTTTCCAGCTCTTTTTCAAGTCGTTCCTTAATGTGTCTAGAAGTAACGTATTTTCCATCTTTTCCGAAGAAAGGAGAATCGTTAATTGTGAAAAGCATACTCATTGTAGGCTCATCGATTGCAATAGTTTTTAATGCTTCTGGGTTATTGACATCCGAAACTGTATCTCCAATATCGAAGCTATCTAATCCAACTAACGCACAAATATCTCCAGCAACAACAGAAGTCACCTTCTTACGCCCCATTCCTTCGAATGTGTGGAGTTCCTTAATTTTAGATTTTACAATAGTACCATCGCGCTTTACAAGTGCAATTGGCATTCCTTCTTTTAACGTTCCTCGTTGTAAACGACCTATCGCAATTCGTCCTGTAAATGACGAGTAGTCTAAGGAAGTTATCAACATTTGAACATCGCCTTCTTCAAAATCAGGAGTTGGAATGTGCTCCAAAACCATATCTAATAGTGGCTCTAAGCTATCTGTTGGTTTTTCCCAATCGTCGCTCATCCAGTTGTTCTTTGCAGAACCATAAACAGTAGGGAAATCAAGCTGCCACTCTTCAGCCCCTAATTCGAACATTAAATCGAATACTTTTTCATGTACTTCGTCTGGAGTACAATTCTCTTTATCTACTTTATTTACAACCACGCAAGGCTTCAAACCAAGGTCTAAAGCTTTTTGAAGTACAAATCGAGTTTGAGGCATAGGTCCTTCAAAGGCATCTACCAATAGAAGTACACCATCAGCC
>DATGMT010000164.1:0-3840 GCA_035307265.1 Aequorivita sp. | reverse complement strand
GTTTACTTCAAGTTTTGGTCGATTCCAATTTTCAGTAGAAAAAGCATAAAGTGTAAGATTCGGGATGCCAATTTCAGCACAGGCTTCTACTACTTCACGAACTGCTTTGCTGCCAGATTCATGACCTTTATACCGAAACATCCCATTTTGCTTAGCCCATCTTCCATTACCATCCATGATTATAGCTAGGTGTTTAGGGAGGTTGTTGCGATCTATTTGGTCTATAATATTCATGATAAATTTTTAGAAATTGCAGTAGCAAGGTTTTCTTCCAAATGCAAAAGTGAAAGTAATTCCGCTAAATACATACCAATCGTTGTTATTAATATTACCATATTTTAAACTGTCGTTGTCTGTATTTTCCTTTTTTGGATTGCTTCCGTCAAGATTATCAGTAAATGTATATCGAGCTCCGATTTCAAGTCCAACCATAACGTTTGGCGTAATTGTGGCTTTGTACCCAATTACCATAGGAATAGCAAGGCTAAAGGCTTCACCGTAGGAACCAATTCTGTCGTTGTTTCTTTTGTAAAGTGCGTGATAAGTAAACGCAGTTAAACCAGTATATAAATAAGGTGTGGATATAGATCTTTGACTATGAACGTCAAACTCCCAAAAAGTGTATTCAAGACCTATTGAGGCTTCTTTAATTGTATTTCTGAATTTATATCCTCGTTGATTTCTTCGGTTTTCATCACTTTGTGAATCATCACCTTGAATTCTTGCTAATAATAAGGAGGCTCTAAATGAATGTCTTGGACTTCGATTCCATTTAATTATTCCTCCTACAGCCAATGTATTAGGGTTGACAAAGGTGGTTTTGCCCACGTCGCCAATATAGTTAGCTCCACCTATCATTCCGCCAATCTCATAGGTTTGTGCGCTAGCGAGGAATGACATTAAGAAGATTAATAATATGGTTGGAAAATACTTCATATATTTAAAAAGTTTGCAAATATAACAATTAACTTGGCTTGGAGATGTTTCAAGACTATTTGTCTCTGTTGATTAACAAATTTTAGCGGATATTATTGTTTGCAAAGGAAATGAGTTTCTAAATTTTTAAAATACTTAATTGCGTTTGTCTTCACCCCAAAGTAGTTTTTTTCGGAGAGTGTCGATAAAGCTGTCTTCTTTTAGTTGAAGAAACTTAATAGTGAAAGGAGCCTTCTTGATAATAATTTCAGTGTTGTTTGCTACAGTAGCTGTTCTAGAGTCTAACGACAGAAGAAAACTGTCTTCTCTTCCTGAAACTTTTAGTTTTATCACTGTAGAATCTGGCATAACAAGCGGTCTTGCATTTAGGTTGTGGGGCGCAATAGGTGTGAGTAGAAAGTTACATGCACTAGGATCGATAATTGGACCGCCACAACTTAAGGAATATCCAGTTGAGCCTGTGGGAGTGGCTATAATAAGTCCGTCGGACCAATATGATGTCAGGTAGTGGTCGTCTACCCAAGTCTCTACTTTAATCATAGAGCTTGTGTTTGTTCGGTTTACAGCTACTTCGTTGAGTGCAAAGTTTAAAGGTTCGTCGTGGTTGTTTTTCGGAATAGTTTCTACCGTTAGTAAGGATCTTTCTGAAATAGTGTACTCGCCTTCTAGAATCTTATTTAAACTTTCAGTTATTTCTTCTTTCTGAATGGTAGCAAGAAAACCTAAACGGCCTGTGTTTATTCCTACAATAGGAATGTCTAAGTCCGAAACAAAAGTTATAGCTTTTAGAATGGTGCCGTCTCCTCCAATGCTGAAAAACAAATCAAAACTAGAATCGAGTTTGGAGAATGTAGAAAATCCAGAAAAGTTTTTAGTGATGTCTTCGTGATTGGTGATTATTTTAAAGAAGTTTTGTTCAATATACACCTCGGCCTCTCTTTTTTGAAGTATGTCTAGAAGCATCTGAATATAAATTTCAGAGTTTTCGTGATAAAACTGACCGTAGATCCCTATCTTCATTCGTGGTTGCTTAATTTGATGCTGTTGATTGCTTTCTTCGCTTAAATTCTAATTGGAGAGTTGTGTCTATATGTTTAAATACTTGTCTAAGTATTTTGACCTTTCTTTTAAATCTTCAATAAATTTATCTTCTTCGTGATGGCTCACTATATTATAGTTGTATCTGCGGAATGTTTGCACAATGCTGTTCATTCCTGATTGGCTAATTTTCAAAGTTACTTCTACCGTTTCTTCGTTCATTTTTGAAATGAATGCTCCATAAATTCGGTTTCCATTCGATTCTACAATCTGACATAGTTCGCTAAACGAGTAATCTTGAAGTCCTTTTTCAATAACTATAATTCCTCCAGTTTCATTTAAAAAAGGAGTATTGTTGAAAAGACTCATAATATCTCCTAACTCGTAATAACCAAGATAATTATTGTCCTCACCAAGTACAGGCATAATATTGCAGTTATGAACTGCAAAGGCTTCAAGGACGTCGAGCCAATTTGTGGTGTGAAGTACATGAAAAGGTTCTAAAGCATATTGATAGTCGTTTAGAGTTTTGGTGTTTTCAAAACAGTAGGCGTCGTTTTCAGACACACATCCAATATAATCACCTTCCTTTTCTACGGGAATATGAGTGTAGGTAAGTTGATTGAAAACCATTTGGACCTCCTTTACTTTAGAAGAAATGTCTATAGGTTTTACGTCGTTGATTATATAATTTTCAATATCCATCGTTGGCTACAATTTTAGTGCAAATTACTAAAATAAGGTTTCTTTAAAGGTTAATGCTTCGTATTTTTGCAAGAGTCCGATTTTTCTGTTTGATTAATTTCATTAGGTTTGGAACTTTCGGCTTTTTCAAAAAAATATATTACGAACCTCTTTCTAAACTCTCAACCTAATACTTTTATGACAAGACTAAGTGTGAATATAAATAAAATAGCCACTCTGCGTAATGCCCGTGGTGGAAATATGCCTGATTTACTTAAAGTAGCTCAGGACGTTCAAAAGTTTGGAGCTCAAGGAATCACTATTCATCCACGTCCAGACGAGCGCCATATTAGATATCAGGATGCATATGATTTAAAACCAATTGTTTCTACAGAGTATAATATCGAGGGAAACCCGATGGATAACTTTATGAAATTGGTTTTAGATATAAAGCCTACACAAGTAACCTTAGTTCCAGATGCTGTAGATGCAATAACGTCTAATGCTGGATGGGATACGGTTAAGCATAGAGATTATTTAAAAGAAGTAATCGCTGAGTTTAAACGCAACGGAATTCGAACTTCAATTTTTGTAGATCCTGTTTTGAAAATGATTGAAGGTGCCGCAGAAACAGGAACCGATAGAATTGAGCTGTATACCGAGGAGTATGCAGATCAATATTCTTTAGGAAATAAAGATGCTGTAAAGCCTTACGCTGAATGTGCTGAGTTGGCATTTAAACTAAATTTAGGCATAAACGCAGGTCATGATCTATCCTTAGATAATGTTCAGTATTTTAAAGAGAACGTGCCGCACTTGTTAGAAGTAAGCATCGGTCATGCGCTCATTAGTGAATCATTATATGATGGTTTAGAGAAAGTTATTGGCGGATATTTAAAGCGACTTAAATAATGATACTACACTCTCAAATACTTGGATCAGGAGAACCATTCGTAATTCTACATGGGTTTTTAGGAATGAGCGATAACTGGAGAACTCTTGGAAATAAATTTTCAGAAATTGGATACGAGGTGCATTTAGTAGATCAAAGAAATCACGGTCGTAGTTTTCATAGTGACGAGTTTTCGTATGAACTAATGGTTGAGGATTTGAAATCTTATTGTCAAGAACACGGTCTTCAAGATATCATTCTTTTAGGGCACTCGATGGGTGGGAAAACTG
>DATGMT010000163.1:0-7364 GCA_035307265.1 Aequorivita sp. | reverse complement strand
TATAACTCTTTCGATTAAAAGAAACACAGCTGCACCCACAATAAAGCCTATAAAAGCGAGCCATGTAATTTTCTTTAAATACCATATAAAATCAATACGCTCCATCCCCATTGCAGCTACACCAGCAGCCGACCCAATTATGAGCATGCTTCCTCCTGTTCCTGCTGAATATGCTATAAAATGCCAAAGCACCGAGTCTGTAGGCATATCATACATTCCCATAGAAGCCGCTACTAATGGCACATTGTCAAGAACTGCAGACAACCCTCCTAACATTATTATTACAACATCTTGATTTGGGATAGCTTCTTGAAGCTTTTCTGCCAAATAGCGCAAAGTCCCAACTTCTTGTCCATTAATAGTACCATATACCAAAGTTTCAAGTCCCGCAACAGCCATTAAAATTCCTAAGAAAAACAAAATACTCGATATTTCAATTCGAGAAAGTGCTCTATTGGCAGAATACAAATGCCTTCTTTCACGGCTAAAATTCTCCTCAGGGTGGATATATTCAGAAACCAACCAAACAACACCTAAAGCAAACATCATGCCTATATAAGGAGGCAATGAAGTTATTGCCTTAAAAACAGGAACAGATACAATCATTCCTAATCCAAGGAACAACATAGTTTTACTGCTTAATAATTTATCGTCACCATTTTCTTGTTGATCTTTCACTTCAATTTCTCCATTGAACACAGGCAGATAACTTGCGATTAGGTAAGGTATTACAAAGCACACTATTGAAGGCACAATTACAAACTCAACAAGTCCACCTGCAGTTAGTTTTTTAGCTATCCAAAGCATTGTTGTTGTTACGTCTCCAATAGGTGACCAAGCTCCACCAGCGTTTGCGGCAATAACAACAAGAGCTACATACCACAGTCTTTCTTCTCTTTTACTTATCAATTTACGCAGTAGAGTAATCAAAACAATTGTCGCTGTCAGGTTATCAATTACAGCAGAAAGGAAAAACGCTAAAACTCCAATTATCCACAAGAGTTTGCGTTTGCTTTTTGTTGTTACAGCATTTTTAAGCACGTCAAATCCTCGATGGAGATCGATAATTTCAACTATTGTCATGGCGCCAATGAGGAAAACAAGTATTTCTGCGGTTTTCCCCAAGTGATGAAGAAGTGTTCCTTCAAAACCACCCATAGCAACCTCGCTGCCGGTTATAAAATTAAAAATATGACCTTCACCATTAACAACATTAAACCAACCACTTGTAAAACCAATTGCTAATACCGCCCAAATTAAAGCAGCCATTATTAATGCAGGCACTGTTTTATCTAGCCTGAGCGGATGCTCCATTGTGATTAGTAAATATCCTATCACAAAAATTAAAATTACAATTGATTCCATTTATTATGTAAGTAGTATTAAAACTAAACTAATTGTTTAAGTGCTATCTCGAAGGCTGTTTTGCTAATATTTATTTTAGAACTGCTATTAGTATAAACGTCTTGAATTGCTTTTTTAATTCTATTTGAAGTATCATTAAAAATTGCTTCATCTGATAATTCAACCTTAGCTTCCATTAAATAAGCAAATACTCTTGCCATTCCGCAGTTGCTTATAAAATCTGGTATTAAGCTGATGCGCTCGTCTGTATATTCCATTATTGGTCCAAAGAAAATTTCTTTGTCTGCAAAAGGGACGTTAGCACCACAACTAATCACCTCTAATCCAGAGTCAATCATTTTAGAAACCTGATCTTTAGTAATCAATCTTGAAGCTGCACACGGTGTGAATATTTCTGCTTCAAGACTCCAAATTTTTTCGTTGATTTCTTCAAAAGGGATCATATTATCTGCCACGAGTAGATTTCCGTTTTTATTTAAATAGAAATCTTTAATCTCTTGAAATGAAAATCCATCTTTATTGATAACTCCGCCATCTCGGTCAATAATTCCAACAATCTTGGCTCCCATTTGTGAAAGATAATATGCTGCAGCCGAACCAACGTTTCCAAATCCTTGAACAATAGCTCGTTTACCTTTTACGTCACCACCATAAATTTCATAATAGTATTTTATTGCTTCTGCAACACCAAAACCAGTAATCATGTCGGCTACTTTATATCCTCTAGAGGGATCAGGACAACACTTCGGACTTGATAACACTCTACCAACTCCTTCTCTCAACTGTCCTATTCGTTGAATTTTATCAGCCTCTGATGGTGCAAAATGACCATTAAACACTCCTTCTTGCGGATGCCAAATTCCTGCTTGTTCAGTATACGGCACTACTTCTGTAACCTCATCGACATTCATGTCGCCACCAGTTCCGTAGTATCCTTTTAGCAAGGGAGAAACCGCTTTAAACCAACGTTGCAGAACTTCTTTTTTGCGAGGGTCGGCAGGATCAAAGTTAATTCCACTTTTAGCACCTCCAATAGATGGTCCAGCAACTGTAAATTTAACCTCCATTGTTTTAGCTAATGAAAGAACCTCATTCATATCTAGACCTTTTCGCATGCGAGTTCCACCTCCTGCAGCCCCGCCTCTCAACGAGCTAATAACGGTCCATCCTTCAGCATCGGTTTCAGAATCGTTCCAATGGAATACTATTTCAGGTTTCTTGTCTTCGTATTTTTTCAGTAACTCTTTCATTATAATTAGATATCTAAATTCTCCTATTCTTAAATGATAGAAGAAGGTTGTTTATACAATTGAAATATTCTTAGAAATATTGACAAAACATTCACTTGAAGGTTTTGAAGTTGCGGAGGCAAATATAAAGAATTGAGAAGGGGTTTTGGATTTATTTTTGAGACAAAATTATCCTTGAATTAAATAAAAAAATCATGTTAACCAAGACGCTTGATTAAACACCACAAACACTAAGTAAACACATGCTTTACAATTCAAATAAAGTTAGCAATCAGCTATCTATCAAATATTTTACCTGAAGAATGATCTCTTTTTGCTCCGGTAACCGATGCTAAACAATTCACTTCATTTCTCAATTTCAGCACTCCAAGAAATCCGAAAATTAATGCTTCCTTAAACTCTATTATCTGCTGAGAAGGAATCACAACTTCTACAGTGGTTAAATCTCTAATTCTTTCAATTAAAAATGAGTTATAAGCCCCACCACCTGTGATTAAAACCGATTGATTATCTGAAAACTGTTTTGCTAATTGAATAGCTATATGCTCCGTAAAGGTTCTAAGTATATCTTCGGGAGACAGCATAGAATTATCTAGAATAGGGAAAACATATTCCTTAACCCATTCTAAACCTAATGACTTTGGAGGGTTTACGAAATAGAATGGAAGTGAACTTAGCATTTCAAGACAGAATGCATCTATATTTCCACTTCTCGACAAAATTCCATCTTCATCATATTCTTTTCCGAGCTTTTGAGCGTAGTGATTTAATACAATATTTGCAGGACACACATCAAAAGCAATTCGTTTGCTATCTTTTTGGAACGAGCAGTTTGCAAAACCACCCAAGTTTAAACAAAAATCATATTCTGAGAAAAGCAGAAGGTCTCCAATCGGCACTAAAGGTGCGCCTTGGCCTTGTAGCTCTACATCTTGAACTCTAAAATCGCAAACTACTTTTTGGCCAAGTAGTTTAGATATACGTGGCAAATTACCAATTTGATAGGTTATTCCAAGGTCAGGACGGTGAAACACTGTGTGTCCATGACTACAAATTGCATCTATTTCCTGAATATTATTTCGTCTAATAAAGCTCGATATTTCATCAGATAATTTTTGAGTGTATTTAAAATCTAATCTCTCTAATTGCTCCTTGGAATAACTAATTGCTCTAGACAATTCTCTTCTCCAATACTTTGAATATGATACTGTTTGAGCGTTCAAAATGGTGAAACTCCACTTAGATTTATTTCTAATAAATTTAATTTCACACATGTCAATTCCATCGAGCGAGGTTCCACTCATAACTCCTATAACATGATATGCATCCTTATTTGAATTCATCTTTTAGTTTCAGCTTTAAAGATACCACAGAAGAATAAGAAACAGGCCATTTCACCTTTATCAATTTTAAGACTACAGAATAATTTGCGATTTCAGTGTAATTCCTTCTAATTTAAATACTGAAATATTAAGAACTAAAGGATTGCTTTTCAAGAATTGTTTTTTATAAGTACATTTGCACTTTCTTTTTATTCACCATAATTATATAAAACATATGGATTTCAGTCTATCCGAAGAACAGCTAATGATACGCGACGCTGCTCGCGATTTTGCACGCACCGAATTACTTCCGGGCGTAATTGAAAGAGACAATCTTCAACAGTTCCCTGCCGAACAAGTAAAGAAAATGGGAGAGCTTGGCTTTTTAGGTATGATGGTAGACCCAAAATATGGCGGTGGCGGAATGGATACGATTTCCTACGCTTTGGTTATGGAAGAATTGAGTAAAGTGGATGCATCTTGCTCTGTTATCGTTTCTGTAAACAACTCTTTAGTTTGCTATGGTCTTGAAGCCTACGGAACAGAAGATCAAAAACAAAAATACTTGACCAAACTAGCTACAGGTGAAAAACTTGGGGCTTTTTGTTTGAGCGAGCCTGAAGCAGGAAGTGATGCTACTTCTCAAAGAACTACAGCTATTGACAAAGGTGATCACTATGTTTTAAACGGAACCAAAAACTGGATCACAAATGGAGGTACAGCAGACTACTATTTAGTAATTGCACAAACAGACAAAGAAAAAAAACACAAAGGCATTAATGCATTCATAGTTGAAAAAGGTTGGGAAGGATTTGAAATTGGCCCAAAAGAGGACAAATTAGGAATTCGTGGAAGCGACACCCATTCTTTAATTTTCAACGACGTTAAAGTCCCTAAGGAAAATAGAATTGGCGAAGATGGATTTGGATTCAAATTTGCTATGAAAACACTTTCTGGCGGACGTATAGGAATTGCAGCACAAGCTCTTGGAATTGCTTCTGGGGCATACGATTTAGCACGCGAGTACTCAAAAGTTAGAAAAGCTTTTGGAACCGAAATCTGCAACCACCAAGCTATTGCCTTCAAACTTGCTGATATGCACACAAGCATCGAAGCCGCTAGACATCTTGTTTTAAAAGCTGCATGGGACAAAGACCAAGGCAACAACTACGACATGAGTGGAGCCATGGCAAAACTATACGCTAGTCAAGTTGCTATGGACGTAACCGTAGAGGCAGTTCAGGTTCATGGAGGAAATGGATTTGTTAAAGAATATCACGTTGAGCGTTTAATGCGTGACGCAAAAATCACACAGATTTACGAAGGTACTTCTGAAATCCAAAAAATTGTTATTTCAAGAGGTTTGTTGAAAGACTAACTTCTATTACATAGAAACAAAAATTAGCCCTTTAAATGTTTTAAACGTTTGAAGGGCTATTTTTTTTATGCTTCTCTTTCTTACATAAAGAAATTCCAAACTAAACCAAAACGAAGTACATTGTCCTTATAGGGATATCCTGGCGCAGAAAAATATTCGTTTTTACTTCCAAATAATGCCGTAAAGTTCTCATAGACAAAGTAGATTCGTGTTTGTCTAATTTTAGCATTAAAAAAAATATCTAACAAAGGAAAACCTCCCAGCTTCTGATCATTTTGAACATAAAACTCTGCTAAAACAGGATCGTAGGTATCCATATTATATTCTGTAAAATATTTAAAAGTTACACCTGTTTGCATAAATAATGCTCTTTTAAACCAATGATCTTGATAATAAAGTGAGTTTCGTGTGATTAATTTAGGCACATTAAAAACCGACTCACCACCCATTACCTGCTGATACATTATTGTGTTATCAAGTCCGAAACGCCCAAAAGTAAATTCCTTTGCAGCTTTCACCTTTAAGTAATTTACACGTTCTCCAGCTTGTAAGGGCGAAGGAGTACTGTCATTTGGCTTAAGTCCAAAATAGGTGTAATCGTCAATTCCGGTGTAGCTCACAGAAACACTTCCAAACTTCTTAGTATCGATTTCAAACTTCAGCTCTTGAGTTTTTACATTGCTCAGCTCTGATTTCCAATTATAATTTTTGTAATCACTTTGATTCAGCAGAAAATTGAAATTTGGCGCAACTGAATGTAGAATCACTGAACCTTTCACATGATAATCATCATTGAGATCATAGCCAGCTGATCCTTCTAAATAATTACCATCAAAATCTCCAGCCACATTAATAGCACCTTTTCCAGAAAGAGTGAATCCTCTGTATTCTTTTTCAAAAGCACCTCCAGCTTCTAAAATATTTCCTTTAATTCTATTTGAAATTCTTCCTTCATCCAAAATTAGAACCGAGTTATAACCGTAATTAAAGTCGGTGAAGCCTGTCCATGCAGTTATTTTTCCAATCAATGAATTATCAAGTTCTGCATATACCTTCGCATTGAAGTCTTCGAGTTTTGTTTTGGTATAGAGACTGGCTCCTTCATATGACGGACCGAAACCTTTAAAAGCCGTGCGCTGCGAATACTCATAAAACTTATCCTCATAGCTCAGAATATTTCCAATAGACAACACTGAATATCCCGTGCTATCTCTCTGACTGATTAATTCATAAAAATGGTCGCCGTAAAAGCGAAGACCTTCTAAATTGTTTTCTGCATCTTCAAAATTCACGTCCAATCGTCCTCTATCACTAAACTCTGAATCGTTATTTATGAATAGTGATAATGACGAATCATTGAGTCCTCCATTTTCTTGGTTTAAAATATCTTGAGAAGCTAAATGGACACGAGCGTTATATCGTCTATCTTTTGTGTGATAGTTTGAGGTGAATAGAAAATTTCCTGTGCTCGTTAAGATATGCTGGTATTTCCCTAAGGAGCGAACACCTTTATAAGCAACCGAGAAGTTAAATTGAGGTGAGGTGTTAACCGTAAAGAAAGCGTCCATCTGCTGTCCTTGAACATAGGCTGTTTTGAAGTAAAGCTCAGTTAAAGGCGTTGGGACACTATAGTAGTTCACATCTTCTATTTCTTTATAGTTGAAGTGATGCGACTGCGCTCCAAAAAGAGGCTTTAAGTTTAATCGGTCAAAAGAGCGCGCTAAAGAGTTATAGGTTTGCCCAACATTTGAAAATTCCAGAAGCTCAAAATTATCTTTTCGTAGATAGTTGAATTTATATTTCTTTTGAATTGTAAGCGTTGTGTCGACATAAGTAGTGTCGCGATCTGCCGAGATTATTTTATAATAATCAATTGGCGGTTTTTCCTTTTTTGCCGAAGGAGCCTGTGAAAACACGGTAGCCGTGAACAACATAGCGAGCGATAGCAAAAGTAGGTTCTTCATCCTTTAAATTTCTTTTGGCAAAGGTATATTTTTTTTGGTTTGGAACACGAAGTACTGAAATGTGCTAAAAGAAATTAAAAAAGCC
>DATGMT010000162.1:0-6420 GCA_035307265.1 Aequorivita sp. | reverse complement strand
TACAAAAACAAATTCACTGATTTAACAGTTATTTTAACAGGTGGAGACGCACATTTTTTGCGAGATAGTATAAAAAATGACATCTTTGCCAACCAAAATTTCCTATTGGAAGGATTAAACCATATTTTGGATTATAACACATATTGATGTTTAGACACCTAATAGTCGGAGTATTTTTACTGATAGCGGGCACTTTGGTCGCCCAAGAAGGCACCACTTCACCCTACTCTTTTTATGGAATTGGAACCTTGAAGTTTCGTGGAACAGCAGAAAGTCGTTCCATTGGTGGTCTTGGAGTATTTTCGGATAGTATCCACTTGAACCTACAAAACCCAGCTGCTTATTCCAATTTAAGATTGGTTAACTTCTCTATGGGAGCAAGTCACCAATCTAATACGCAAAAAACCAACGAAGCCACTCAAAAAAACTCATCAACTACGATGGATTATCTGGCTATCGGAGTTCCTATGGGAAAATTCGGGATGGGATTCGGGCTACTACCCTACACTTCTGTTGGATATCACTTCCTTTCAGATCTATCCGATGGATTTACTGAATATAAAGGTAGTGGAGGTCTGAATAAAGCATTTCTGTCGTTAGCTTATCAAGTTACACCAGAACTTTCTTTTGGAGTAGACGCAAACTACAACTTCGGAAAGATTGAAAACACAGCTACAACCCAAAAAACACACTTGCAATACGGCAATCAAGAGTTTAACAGTTCCGAATTACACGGATTTGCTATCACTTTTGGTGCTATGTATAAAAAGATGATTACAGAAAAATTAGAGCTTTCTGGATCATTGACATATTCCCCTGGCACAAACTTCAGATCCGATAACTTCAGAACCATAGAAACTGTATCAATTATTCCTGCAGGAATTTACACTGTAGACAAGCGAGAAGTAGAAGTCCCTAATACTGAATTTACTTTCCCATCCCAATTATCAATTGGCGGAGCTATTTCAAGACCCAAACATTGGGCAATTGGTGCAGAATACACCAACCAACAAACCAGCAATTTTACCAACAGAGCATTTACAATTGAAAACGTAACCTATAAAAATGCATCCAAATTTGCTTTGGGTGGGTATTATATCCCCAATTATAATTCCTTTGGAAGCTATTTTAAACGAGTGGTTTATAGAGGAGGAGTGCGTTTTGAGCAAACTGGCTTAAACGTAGACGGACACGACATTAACGAGTTTGGCATATCTTTTGGATTAGGATTGCCAGTTGGTCGAATGTTCTCTAATATAAACTTAGGATTTGAATTCGGCAAACGCGGAACCAAAGACTTTGGATTGATTCAGGAGAACTTTTTCAACACGTTTCTTAGCTTCTCTTTAAATGACCGTTGGTTCGAAAAAAGATTATATGATTAATACCGTTAACAATAACACCATGAAAACCAGAATTGTTTTACTCTTCTCAATTTTAACACTAACTCTTTCAAGCAAGGCGCTTGCTCAAGCACCAGATGATTGTGCTATTACACTTTCATACTTTATTGAGCCAGCTAAGGCAAAAAATTATGAAGCCGCATTGACTCATTACGACAAAGTTATTAATGAGTGTCCTAAAGCTAGTTTAGCAACATACCAGTATGCTGTTAAAATGTTTGAATACTATATTGATGAAAAAGGAGATAAAAGTAAAATTGACGACTTAATACAAGCTTGGAGACTACGTTTAGAAAACTTTCCTGATAAAACATCAGAAGGAGAAGTTCTTGTAACTATCGCACAGTTGAAGTTCGACAACAGCATAGGAACTAAAGAAGAGCAGTTTAAATCATTTGATGATGCTTTCAAAAAAGATCCAGAAAACTTCAAAAGTGGAAAAAGTTTATACACTTATTTCTCTTTAGCTGTTGACTTATTCAACGATGGAAAAATGGAACTTCAAGAAATATTCCAACTTTACGACGTAGTTACAACCAAAATAGATGCTGAAAAAAACAATTTGGCTCAAAAGCTTACTCCTTTAATGGATAAAGAAGAGAACGGAGCTCAAATGACAAGTAGAGAGCAGCGTGCAAAACGAGTTTACGAAAACAACTTAGGTGTTTATTCTACAGTTGAAAGCAGTGTTAATGGTAAATTAGGTCAACTTGCAGACTGTGAAAACCTAATCCCTTTTTACGAAAAAGATTACGAAAGTAAAAAAGACGATATTGACTGGATTAAAGCAGCGAGTAACAGACTTGACGCTAAAGAGTGTGAAAGCCCACTTTCAACTAAGTTAGCAATCAGACTACACGAATTAGAGCCTAGTTCAACTTCTGCTTACTTATTAGGAAAGCAAGCTGAACTTGAAGGAAAGTCTTCAACTGCACTACAGTATTTTAATGAGGCTGCAGAATTGGAAACAGATAACTCTAGAAAATCTAGAATTTACTATAGCATTGCCGAAAACTACCGTAAGAAAGGAAGTTTCTCAAGTGCTCGTACATATTACAACAAAATGCTTGAAGTTAGACCTTCTGCTGGAATTGCTTACTATAAAATTGGAACCATGTATGCCGAAAGTGCTAACACATGTGGAACCACTGTATTTGAGAAAAGAGCTATGAACTGGTTAGCTGCAGACATGATGGATAAAGCTGCACGTGTTGACGGAACTATTGCAGGAAATGCAAAAGCTGCTGCTAAAAGCTATAGACAACGAGCTCCACAAAAAAGTGATATCTTTAGCGAAGGTATGGCTGGAAAAACCATCATCTTCAACTGTTGGGTTGGTGGAAGCGTGAAGGTTCCTAATCTTTAAAAATGAATAATAACATACATATGCTTAAAAGCGTGATGGCTCTATTGATTGCCGTCACGCTTTTTGCATGTGAAGGTAATTATCAAAACGTAAAAAAGCTTAACCTTTCGGATGGCGAACCAATTGCAGTTGGGAAAAATGTAAACTTTAAATACACAGAAAACACCGATTATAACAACACGGATACAGCAAGGTTGATAACAAACCTATTAGCAGAAAAGCTATTAGACTTTTCAAACTTAGAGTTCCCCTACAAGGAGTTTCCAAATGGTATAGAAGTACATTTTTGGAACGAAGAAGGAAAAAAAAGCACAGTAAACTCAGATTACGCAATCCAATATGACAACACCGACCTAGTAGATCTTAGAGAGAACGTTGTAGTAGTTACAGCAGATAGCATAACTCTAGTTGCGCAACAACTCTATTGGGACCAGAAAAATAAATGGGTTTTTACAGACCAACCTTACAGAATTAAATTTAAGGACGGCTCCTATAATGAAGGAGCTAGATTTGACGGGAACCAAGATTTCACTATCTTTCTATCTAGAAAAAATCAAGGCGTCCAACTAATAGACAAAAATGAAATAAGCCATGGCGAATAAAATATATAAACTTTTTGAATACTTTTATTTAATAGTAGCCGTTTTCTTTAGCTACGAAACCATAAATAATTGGACTGAAAATAGGGATCGAGCATACCTATACCTTTTCTTTGTAGCAATTGCTATCTTTATGTTTTTCTTTAGAAGAAAATTTCGAAAGAAAATGGAAGACCGATCTGAAAAGTAATTGAAGTTAAAATCATAAGTTTCAGACATACATTCCCAAAAAAACAAGCTTTTATTTGTTTAGAATTGAAGCTTATATCCGGAATCCCATATCGATAAATGGATTATAGTATCATCGTAATATTAGTTATGCTTCTCCTTTCCGCATTTTTTTCGGGAATGGAGATCGCTTATGTTTCTTCAAACAAAATCCACATAGAGATTGAAAAGAAACAAAACAGTTTCTTGGCAAGCGTTCTTAAGAGAATAACAAAACGCCCTTCAAAGTTTATTGCCACAATGCTCGTTGGAAATAATATTGCTTTAGTAATTTACGGATTTTTCATGGGTGATTTGCTAATGCAATACATACCACTCACAGGGTTTTCAGGACTACTTATCCAAACCGTAATATCAACTATAATCATCCTCCTAACCGCAGAATTTCTTCCTAAAGTATTTTTCCAAATCTATGCCAACAACTTAGTAAAGGTCTTTGCTCTTCCAGCCTACATGTTTTATATCTTGTTTTCACTAGTATCAGAATTCGTAATATGGATTTCTGATTTAGTTCTAAAGTTTGTATTCAAATCTGAAGGAGATACAGTACAATTAAGTTTCAGCAAGTTAGAATTAGGCAATTATATTTCAGAACAAATGGAAATTGCCGAAACAAAAGAAGAAATGGATTCGGAAATTCAAATATTTCAGAATGCGCTAGACTTTTCAGAAATAAAAACAAGAGAAGCAATGATTCCAAGAACAGAAATCGTTGCAGTAGATATAGACACAACTCCCAAAGAACTTGCTAAGATTTTTACAGAAAGCGGTCTTTCAAAAATATTAGTTTATAATGAGAGCATAGATGACATTCTAGGGTATATTCATTCTTTTGAACTTTTCAAAAAACCAAATACCATCAAAAGCATTTTAATGCCTGTAGTCTTTGTGCCAGAAACAATGTTAGCTAAAGACGTATTAAACATTTTAAGTAAGAAAAGAAAAAGTATTGCAGTTGTAATTGACGAATATGGTGGAACTAGTGGGATTATAACAGTTGAGGATATTATAGAAGAACTTTTTGGAGAAATTGAAGATGAACATGATAGCGTTGAACTTATAGAAGAAGTATTAAGTGAAAACAGCTATAGGTTCTCTGCAAGATTAGAGGTGGATTACATCAACGAGGAATATGATTTAAACCTTGATGATAGTGAAAACTACGAGACATTAGGCGGATTAATTGTGAACTATACAGAAGAGATTCCGGAACAAGGTGAAAGTGTTCGTATTGACAATTTCTTGTTTACCATTTTGGAGGTTTCAAGCACTAAAATTGAATTAGTTGAACTGAAAGTGTTAGAAGACAATTAGATTTTCACTACTCATTTATTTTTTTACGATTAACTTTTTTATTAATGGTGGGAAAATGCTATTTTCGCCCCCTGAATAATCCTAAAATAACCTTAAAAGTTTAATTATAGGTTATTTTTAAATTAGTGATTTACAACCAAAGAGCTTCCCTTCCAATATTGGAGAGTGGAAAAGAATAAATTTGAACATCAAATGGCAATCTTAAACAGCATTAGACAAAGAGGGATTTTCCTTATCCTTATTATCGCAATGGCGCTTTTCGCCTTTATCTTAAGTGATATTTTGACTTCGGGTAACACAGGTCCAAAAGGCCAGAACAACATCGCAACAATAAACGGCACAGACATTCCTAGACAGAGCTTTATGGAAGAAGTTGAAGTTACACAGCGCAATATGGGCCCTAATGGAAACGTCACCCAAGCAATGAATATGGTTTGGCAAAAAGAATTGCGCAGAGTAATCCTTGACGAACAAATTGAAAAAGCAGGAATTAAGGTTGAAAAATCACAACTTGACAAAGCTTTAAAAACTACTTTGGCTAACAATCCTACTTTTTTAAACGAAGCAGGACAAGTAGACGACGGTAGAATTCAAGAGTATATTGCTAGCATTAAAGCTTCATCTCCACAAATGTATAGCCAGTGGATACAATTTGAAGAAGAACTGTCTGAAAACATAAAGCAAGAAACCTACTTCAACCTAATAAAAGGTGGAATGAGAAGTAGCATTGCAGAAGCTGAGCAAGACTATCACTTCCAAAACGACAATATTAACTTGAACTATTTATTGATTCCTTACAGCACAATCAATGATGAAGATATTACTGTTTCAGACAGTGAAATACAAAAATATATATCTGCTCGTTCAAATGAGTTTGAAACAGATGAAAGTGCTGATATTGAATACGTTCTTTTTGCAGAGGAGCCTTCAGAAAGCGATGTTGAAGAAGCACGTTTAGCAACCGCCTCTCTTCTAAACTCAAGAGTTGAATACAACAATTTAACAAAAGCAAACGACAGCGTTCCTGGTTTTAAAAATGCTGAAAACTATGAAGAGTTTGTAAACACTCACTCCGAAGTTCCTTTTTATGACCAGTGGTTCTTCCAAAAAGATCTTCCAACTTCAATTGCAGAAGATTTAATCAACACAAGTAAAGGCGACGTTTACGGCCCTTATAAAATAGAAAACACATACAACTTAAGCAGAGTAATAGACACTAAAAAAATGCCAGATTCTTCGGCTTCTAAACATATTCTTATTAGATATGCAGGCACATTACGTGCTTCTGAAGACATTACTCGCACAAAAGAAGACGCTCAAAAATTAGCCGACAGTTTACTTACTGTGGTTAAAAGAGATAAATCAAAATTTGCAGACTTAGCTGAAGAATTTTCAGATGATAGTTCAAAAAACAATGGCGGAGACCTTGGGACTTCAACTCCTGGTAGAATGGTAGCTCCTTTCAACGATTTTATCTTTGAAAATCCAGAAGGAACACTTGGTTTAGTTG
>DATGMT010000161.1:0-9591 GCA_035307265.1 Aequorivita sp. | reverse complement strand
CATTGCGCAGTTGAAAAATAATTGTCCAACATGCTTTGGAGCAGACGGTTTAAAATTCACCTTTAAACAAGAAGAAAAAGAAAGCTCCTTTTTCGTGAAACCATCTACACAATTGGAAGAATCATTGTATTGTCAAAACTGCGACACAACAATCTACCCTGTGAATTGGGATATAGATATTGAACGCGTTTATGAATACAACAAAAAAATAGCGGAAACCAAAAGACGTAGTCTTAAGGTTAAACCGCTATTTTATATAATGATTTTCGGTGGAGCTGTTCTATTAGCCGCAGGAATTTATTATTTAACCACTTCCTATTTACTATAAGTTTTTACTTATAGCATTGGCTAAAGCTTCAAACTCCGCTGCCGTCATAGTAACTTTTTTACTAAATCGCATATCATCCATGTCATTTAAAGGAATTAAATGAACATGAACATGTGGAACTTCAAGTCCAACAACGGCCATTCCCACTCTTTTACATTGAACTGTCTTTTCAATAGCAATTGCAACTTGCCTTGAAAACTGCATCAATTGAAGGTATGTATGCTCTCCCATATCAAAAATCTTATCAATCTCTTCTTTTGGCACACAAAGCGTGTGCCCTTTCGAATTGGGATTAACATCTAGAAAAGCGATGAAATTCTCATCTTCTGCTATTTTGTAAGCAGGAAGTTCTCCTTTAATTATTTTTGTGAATATTGATGCCATTAGTCTCTAGTTATCTCTAATATATCAAATTTAAGAGTGCCATTGGGCACTTGAATTTCAGCAACTTCTCCTTCTTTTTTACCCAAAAGACCTTTTCCAATAGGTGAATCTACTGAAATTTTTCCAGATTTCAGGTCTGCTTCGCTTTGAGCAACCAATTTATATTTCATCTCCATACCATTTGATTGGTTTTTAATTTTCACAGTAGAATGAATTAAAACCTTACTCAAATCTAACTGCGATTCGTCTATCAATCTAGCATTGGCAAGTACTTCCTCTAATTTTGAAATCTTTAACTCAAGCATACCTTGTGCTTCTTTAGCAGCATCATACTCGGCATTTTCACTCAAATCTCCTTTATCTCGCGCCTCTCCAATTGCTCTAGAAGCATTGGGTCGCTCTACATCACGCAGATAATCCAATTCTTCTCTCAATTTTTTTAATCCTTCGGCAGTGTAATAAGATACTTTACTCATAACTTCATCGTTTATATATATGACAAAATCCCGACTAGTGCGGGACTCACTTTACAAAATTGAAAAAATCCCATGCAATGACGGGATTATTTAACAAATATACGAAAAAATTCATTGCTTTGCATTTAGTTATACATTTGAAGTAAATAATAATATTTTGAAAATAAATAAGCTTGTCCCCCTGTTGATGATTTTCGTTTTTTTATCATGCTCTAAGAACGATGAAAAACTAAATCGAAATCCCTACTTGACTAATCCTGTAGTGAATTTAAAATTAAATCTCAATCTTCCAGAATACAATCCATTGAAATTTCCTGGAAATTATGTAATAACACCCCAAGGAATTAGAGGGATTGTCGTGTATTGTATTAGCGAAAACAATTATATAGCTTTTGATCTTACCGATCCTAATCACGCACCCAATAACTGTTCGCAAATGGAATTATCTGGAATCATTGCAACTTGTCCGTGCACTACAGACGACAACGAATATAACATTGTCAATTTCGGACAACACACCACAGAGCAAGACACAAAATACCCAATGCAACAATATAGAGCAGAAAGAAGTGGAAATAGCGTAATAATCACCAACTAACCACCTCTTCCTACTTATTTATGAATTAAAATTTCACAGTAGCACCCACTAAGAAGTTAGTAGTTGCTTGTGGGAAATATCCAGCACCTTCTACTGTTGTTACAGTGCCTGGATTACTGAAATCGTCATCGTAAGTATAGAAATAGCCATTAGAAATGTATTTCACATTGAATATATTATTTATCAATGCTGAAAATAAAATCTCTTTAACTACAGGAATATTATCCAAACGATAAGCGATGTTCAAATCATTTACAAAATAGCTATCTAACTTAGAAGCTTCACTATCTATATTCCCCATGTATTGTTCTCCTACAAATTTTGACAGAAAGCCTATCTGAAGATTTTTGACAGGAGAATACTCTAGCATATTAGCTGCAACAATTGAAGGAGAAAAAGAAATATTTGTTTTCCCTAAATTGACCAATTCGCCATCTATGGAAGCTACAAAATCGACGTTTTTATTACTACTCAAAGCAATATTTGGGCGAACTTTGAGCGAAGGAACTATCTGAATATCTGCATCTATCTCAAGCCCTAATCGGTAACTTTCTCCACTGTTAGTTCTCAGCGCTCTTCCTGTATCGCTCATTTCACCCGAAAGCACTAATTGATTTTTGTAGTCCATATAATAAACGTTGGCACTGATTTTAGTTTTTTCAGTATCTAAACGCCACCCCAACTCAAAATCATCAAGTTTTTCTGCTGTAGTTATGTTCTCTCTAAAATCGGTTCTAGCTGGTTCTCTATGTGCTCTTCCATAAGAAAAGTAAAACTGATTAGAAGAATTTAACTTATAGGTTGCTCCAGCTTTTGGATTGAAGAAAGAGTAGTCCTCATCCATCACCATTTCTACTAAATCTGAAGTAATTCCTGAAGTTTTATAGTTGATAAATCTTCCTTGTAAATCACCAAAAAGGCTCCAGGAATCATTTATTAAATAGGTAGCTTTTGTAAATACCGAAAATTCTCTTTTATCAGCGTCTCCATCATAGTATCTGTCTCCTAACTCAGAGTTGCTTGCGTATCGTGCCCAAAGAATCTCACCATAGTGATCTCCTGTATAGTAGCTATAGAAAGCCCCAGCGGTTAAATCTAATTTATCTTGTTTATAATTCACATTGGCATTTGCTGCATAAAAATGATTATCTAGCCATCTTTTGCGTATCAAATCGGTTCTGTTGATAGTGTCCCCTCCAATTGCAATTGGGCTTAGACCATAGTTTCCAAACTTTTGATCTTCTTTATATTGTTCAAAATATCCTAAACCTCTTGTGTAATTAACTGATAAGTTAGTGCTCCAATTATTATTAAAACGTTGGTTCCATAGCATCTGGTAATGATCTTGCTTATAGCTATCTACTTCGTTTTCATAAAATTGAATATTTCCATTTTGATCTGTATACATTCCAGCTGTGTTGAACGTACGGTCATTTTCAAGTTTTTCTGGATCCTCCAATCCATTCCAAGCTTGATATGTTTCTTGCTCACCACCAAATGTCAAAAACTTAATTAGCGTATTGTTATTCTTAAAAGCTCCTTGAAGAAAATACGATTTCAGATCTGAGCTAGCGCGGTCTATATATCCATCACTTTTTATTGTAGATAGCCTTCCTGCTATTTCAAAATGATCTGAGAGTAAACCTGTGCTAAATTTAACATTGTGTTTACGCGTATTATAACTCCCAACAGAATTTGAAATTTCACCATATGCTTCGTCTGAAACCTCATCGGTCAACAAGTTTAAACTAGCTCCAAAAGCTCCAGAACCATTAGTAGAAGTTCCAACACCTCGTTGTAATTGAAGATTTTGAACTGAAGACGTAAAATCTGGCATATTCACCCAAAAAGTTCCTTGACTTTCTGAATCGTTATACGGAATTCCGTTTACGGTAATGTTGACCCTTGTAGCATCACTACCCCTAACCCGTAAACTAGTATAACCTACTCCTGCTCCAGCATCGGTTGTACTAACGACTGACGGAAGATAGTTTAACATAATTGGAATATCTTGACCAAGATTTCGGTTTTCTAATTCCTCTTTATCGACATTGGAATGCGTGATTGGAGCATCCTTAGCTGCGCGAACTCCTTTTAAAAGAATTTCATCAAGAGATTGATATAAGTCACTTAAAACATAATCTAAGGTCATGTCTCCGTCAACCTTAACTTCAACTTCGTTTCTAGACGCTAAGTGAAAAATCAAGTAGTGGACACCTTCTGATAGTTGGATTGCGTAATTTCCATCAAAATCGCTAACAACTCCATTTTGAGTGCCTTTTTCGTAAACATTCACTCCAGGTAAAACATCTCCTCGACTATTTGTAATAGTCCCAGAAACAGTAAACTCTTGTGAATATCCATAAAAGGATAATAAAATAAAAACTGTGGAAATCAATAACTTTTTCATTCGTATAAAATTTTTTATTAATACGAATAAAAGGGGCGTTATTCTATGGTTATATAAATTGGTTTGAATAAAAAATCCCTGAAATATTGCACGTTCCAATATTGCAGGGGGTTTCTTTTTCTAATCCCTTGGCAGCATTACCTGCCCAGGTTCTTTGGGTATAATCTCAGCTTCTTCAAGTTTGAAATTTAAAGTTAGAAGTTTAGAGTTTTTAACTCATCACCTTTAACTCAAAGCTCATAACTAAATTAGCACCCCTTTGAGATGTGCGGCAAAGATACAATTCGTTTTATTTAATGTAAAACTTCCTTCCATATATATTATTTAGGTTATCAAAACAGTCTCAATCCTAGTTTCGATTTCAATCTGGTTTTAGTCTTTTACCATATTTTTAATAAAACGTGAATTTTATAGTCTATACATTTGAAAAATGGCTACTTCAAAAAACAGGTTTACTTTTAAAATAATTCTCAGCTATCTAGTCCTAGGGACTTTATCTGTTGTAGCAGGATTCTTTTTATACTCTGAATTAGAAAAATTAACTGCTGAAAATACAGTAAACAGTGGAGAGAAAAAATTTATAGAAACAGGAACGCTTATAAATCTAGTTTATAAAACTGATGGTTATTCCAGACTCGCTCTTTTAACTGAAAACGACGACGATTTCGAAGCCTATATGGCAAAAAACGATTCGCTTTTTGTTAAGATTGAGGATATAAAATCCTTGACAACCAATGAATTTCAAAGACAACAACTCGACAGTGTAAAATCTCTACTGCACGAAAAAAACAGAAATATAGAACAGCTTCGTATCCTTCGGTTGACCAATCAAAAGGAGACTACTTTGGACGACATTATGAAGGAAGTTCGCAAACTAGAAGCCTCGGTAGGGCTAAACTCTGTAGAGTCAATGGTGAGGAACCCTTCAAAATTAACCCCTCGTGAAAGAAAAGTCTGGCAATCCTATGCTGATTATTTAAACCGCGATTCACAGCGTGAAATCACCTCCGTAAAATCAAAAACGGTTGACTCTATGCTAATTGCATCAAGATATATTGTAGCAGAGGCCAAAAAAGAAAACTCAAGAATACGTCAATCCTTGATGCAAAAGGAAAATGAGCTTATTTTAAACGATCTCAATATTTCGGAAAGGCTACGAGAGATAATCGTAAGTTTTGATGCAGAAATCACTCGTAACAATAACATAGAAAGTCAATTACGCACAGATTCAATACGCCGAACAGGACAAATTTTAAAGTTTGCGGGAATTTTGGGAGGAATAGTTATTTTAATTTTCTCATATTTTATCTTGTCTGACTTCTTTAAAGCTGAACGATTTAAACAAAACTTGGAAGAATCTAAAAACTATGCAGAAACTCTTTTGAAAAGTAGAGAACAGCTTATCTCTACTGTAAGTCACGATTTAAAAACACCTTTAAACACTATTAGTGGCTATTCAGAATTATTTAAAAACTCAAATCTTTCAGAAAAGCAAAAATACTATCTAAATCAAATAACCTCTAGCTCCCATTTCATCACACACCTAGTGGATGATTTACTAGATTATTCAAAACTAGAAGCTGGCAAGCTTCACGTTGATAATATTCCTTTTTCGTTAGAAAATATAATCACAGATGCTGGAAATGCTGTTAAACAACTATATCCTCTCAAATCTGTAGATCTTAAAGTTGAGATATCCAATTCAATCCATGGTGCTATTTTTGAAAGTGACCCTCTTCGAATTAGACAAATCATAAACAATTTGGTAGGAAATGCTTTTAAATTTACCGAATCTGGAAGCGTTACAATTGAAGCAAGAGAGCTAGAAACAAACGGTCAAGTTTCAAAAGTAGAAATCTCTATTATCGATACAGGAATAGGGATATCTCAAGAAAAACAAGAAATTATCTTTAACGAATTTACACAAGCAGAAACTGATATCGCACATAAATTTGGAGGCAGTGGTTTAGGTCTTGCTATTTCAAAAAAGCTAACCCAATTATTGAATGGAAATCTATCCGTTAAAAGCAGCTTAGGTAGCGGAAGCCATTTCACCCTAACACTTCCTCTAAAAAAATCAAACCGTTTTCTATCTAAAGCCTCTTCTGAAAAACAGCAGACGTTTAGCGGATTAAAAGCCTTAGTTATCGATGATGATCAAGCAATGCGCACATTGTTAAAAGAGATTTTTGAACAAATAAAAATTGAAACACAAGTTTTCGAAAGTTATCAGAGTCTTATGTGTTTTACCAAATCGAAGAGCTCTAGTTTAGAATTCGATTTTGTATTAACAGATATTCAAATGCCCACTACAGATGGATTTGAAATATTGAGAAGTTTAAAAAAGGGAAAAATAAATTCATATAAAAACCAAGCAATTATTGCCATGACCGGGAGTCGAGAGCACGACAGAGGTTTTTATTATGAAAAAGGGTTTACTGAAATGCTTAACAAACCGTTTTCCAAACAA
The DNA here is from genome assembly GCA_035307265.1 of Aequorivita sp. GTDB lineage: Bacteria > Bacteroidota > Bacteroidia > Flavobacteriales > Flavobacteriaceae > Aequorivita. The sequence continues at coordinate 2,925 of DATGMT010000161.1, read as the reverse complement.
GAATTAATAAAAGTTTTAACTACCATTTTTCCATACAGGAACTATTCTAAAGTCGAAAAAACACGTTCAAAACCTTCGGAAAATAGAGAGAAATTCGACTTATCGCTTTTAAAATCATTCCTGAATACTCCAGAGTCTTTAGCTGAAGTATTAGATATCTTTAAATCTCAAACAGAAGTTGACTTAAAGCGTATAAAAGAAGCAATTGAACTAAACGATATTGATACAATCAAACAAATTTCACATCGAATGCTAACAATGTTTCGTCAATTGAAAGCTGTAGAAGCAATTCCAATATTAGAGAAAATGGAAGCATATTCTGAGGAAAACACTGAGTTATCTACAATAGAATCTGATTATATAGAAATTGAATTGAAATCAGACGCCCTTCTAAAAGCGTTAAGTCATCTATAAACTACAGTTCTATTTCATACTGCTCAAGTTTATTATATAGCGTTTTCCGAGTGATATTTAGGAGCTTGGCGGCTTTCGTTTTATTGTTTTCCGTCTTTTTTAGAGCATTAATAATCAATTGTTTCTCATTGCTTTCCTTTGAGAAATCCTGAGTTTCCTTAACTGTTGTATTCGACAAAAGCACCTCGCGCGGAATTACCTCTAACGGAATCAAATTATCATTTGTTAATAACACTGATCTTTTAATTACATTTTTAAGCTCACGCAAATTCCCTGGCCACGTATAATTTTTAAAAGCGTGCTCAACATCTTTTGACAGTCCTAAAACTTCTTTTCCCAATGAATCATTGGCTTCACGCAGAAAATACTCTGTAAATAAAAACAAATCCTCTTTACGTTGATTCAAGGACGGAATCTGAATTGAAAATTCATTTAGACGATGATATAGATCCTCTCTGAATTTCCCATCTGTAACAGCTTTAAGCAAGTCTTCATTTGTAGCTGTAATAATGCGAACATCAACCGCTATTTCAGAATTACTGCCAACAGGTTTAACTTTTCGTTCCTGTAAGGCGCGTAATAGTTGAATTTGATTTTCATAGGAAAGATTACCAACTTCATCCAAGAACAACGTTCCTCCATCTGCAGCTTCAAAATGTCCTTTTTTATCACTTATAGCTCCTGTAAAACTTCCCTTAATATGACCGAAAAACTCACTTGCAGCTAAGTCTTTGGGAATAGCACCACAATCAACAGCTATAAAATTTTCATTTTTTCTATTGCTATAAGTGTGGATTGCCTTTGCGGCAACTTCTTTGCCTGTACCACTTTCACCTTGGATTAGAACACACATATCTGTAGGCCCTACCAATTTTATATACTCATTAAATTTTTTCGATATTTCACTGATTCCCATTACAAAAGTGGGCGAATCGATGATCTTAGGTTTTTGTGAAGAATCCTGTTTCAAATCGGATTTCCTGCGAACATTACTGGAGGTTTCTGAATATTCAGAGAAGCCGTTTTCTATTACCATTAACAATTCCTCAGGGCGAAAAGGTTTTGAAATATAATCCAACGCTCCTTTTTTTATAGCCCTAACGGCAGTATCCACATCGGCATATCCAGTCATAAGTATAACCTTGATTTGTGGAGAAACTTCTTTGGCAAACACAAGCAAATCCAACCCTGAATCATCTGGAAGCTTTAAGTCTGTAATTAAAAAGTCGAATGAATTATCTTTTAATGTCTTTCTTGCAGATTCTCCCGTAATAGAAATGGTTATTTCATATCCTTTACGTTCTAGAAATGAAGTGAGCATTTTTCCGAATGCCACATCGTCTTCTACTATATGTATTCGCTGTGCCATAATTTTCAATAAAATGTAAAAATAGACAGTATAATGGAAGCCAATCTTTAAAGTTATCACAAAAAAAAGACGCCCAATAATGGACGTCTTTATCGAAGTATTGAATCTTAAATACCTGCAGCTTACTGCTTCTTTAATTCATTTTTAACCAACTGACCATTAGCATCTGCATAAACCGTTGCACTTTTCTTATCTGCGGTGGTTAGTTGAAGTTTGTATTCACCCTTGGCATTCACATAAGCTTTTGAAATTGTCGCTCCGTTAAAGTTTTTAGCTACCGTCTCTTTAACAGGTTGTGGCACTTCAGATGCTTTTACTTCTTTGTAATCTTGAACAGCAGCAGCTAAGCTTGGTGCTTGAGCCTGAGCCTCTACTGATTGTGATGATTTACTTACTGACTTTACTGCTTTTTCGCTTTGTGCGTTTACAACAGTTAATCCTCCTAAAACGATTGCTACACTTAATACTAACTTTTTCATGATTTTATTTTTCTTAATTAATTACTTGTTTTCTACTTTATATATAGAAAAAGGAGTGCCGAAAAATCACAATGAAGGAAACTAAAACACAAACCATTGACTTTCAACACCTATAAGTCAAATAAAATTTTAAACAAAGAATGTAAATGTGTGAAAAAGAAAGTCAGTTGTGTAAAATTTATACGACTACTGTGTAAATATTAATCAATTTTTGGAGGTTTACGACTGGTTTTTTTTAAAGCCTGCTGTTTTTTCGATTTCAAACGTCTTTCAACAGATCCTTTTGAAGGTTTGGTTTTTTTGCGGGGTTTTGCAACTTTCAGAATATCTTTAAGCAAATCGATTAGACGTTCAATTACAATAGTCTTGTTGCGATGCTGGCTTCTGGTTTCTGCACATTGAAGACTGATGATTCCATCGGAAGAAATTTTAGATGAAAGTTTTCTACGAATTCGATCTTTTTCTGAATCTGAAAGCGCTTGAGAGTTCTCAAAATCATAAAAAACTTCAACTTTTGAAGCCGTTTTATTGACGTGTTGTCCACCCGGACCACTACTGCGAGTAGCCTTGAAAGTGAGTTCTGTCAATAGTAGCTCGATGTTCATTATGATTGGTGAACTTTGCTTAAAAGATCATTAACGGTTTTCACGGGATTAAATGTAA
>DATGMT010000160.1:0-3629 GCA_035307265.1 Aequorivita sp. | reverse complement strand
GTGGCACAAATCAAACCGTAAATCTGGTCAAATCAATTTTAGACTGGCACAAACCGAACCGTAAAAAATGGCACAGTTTGAACCGTTATGCCTGGCACAGACCGACCGAAATCACTGGCACAAATCGAACCGAAATACCCAACAGTATCTCCAAATACTACAAAAGAATATCGTCTTGAAGATATTTCCAACTTAGACGGTTTTAAAGATTATGATGAGATTTTAGTATCGGTAAAACCATATCGAATTTTAAGTTTGAGTCCTAATCCAACCAGTTCTCAAGTAACCATTAATTATAGTGTAGAAGATGTTGAATCTGCATATATTAAGATTTTAAATCAAAGTACAGGTGTATCTGAAGACTATATTATTGACCCATCTTTAAATGAAATAATTATTGATATGAGTTTTAAATCTTATGGTTTATATTCTGTAGTTTTAGTATGTGATGGAGAAATTCAAGATGTGAAAAATTTAGGAAAAAATAATTAAAATTATTGTTATGTTACATAAATATACTTTTAGAAAACAAGTTTTATTGCTGTTTTTATTATTCTTTAGCTCCACAGTAATTGCACAAATCACTTATATTCCCGACCCCAATTTTGAGCAGGCTTTAATTGATTTAGGAATAGACAGCGATGGTGTAATCAATGGGCAGGTATTAACTGCTGATATTGACACAGTAAAGGTTTTAAATCTACGTTATAAAAACATCTCAGATTTGACCGGAATAGAAGATTTTGCTGCTTTAGAAGATTTGAATATAAGAGGAAATAATATATCCACATTAGATACCTCCGGAAATCCACATTTAAAAAATCTCATTTGTAAAGTAAATCCTTTAGAGTCTTTAAATATTACTCAAAATCAACAATTGGAAGTGTTGGATTTAACCGTTGTACATCGGTTAGATAGCGTTGATTTATCCGGAAACATCAATTTAGAAACTTTAATTTTAGACGATTGTTGGATTCACGAATTGGATATTTCCAATAATATCAATTTAAAAAGACTTGAAGCAAGTGGAAGTTCGTTTACAGAAATTGATTTATCCAATAATAGTGATCTGGAATACTTAGATGTTTTTGGAGTACATTTAGAAGAAATTGATGTAAGTAATAATATTAAATTAAAAGAATTTTATTGTGGGAATTTTGATGGAGACATGGGACAAATAATTTCTGAAATAGACATTAGTAATAATGTGAACTTGGAAATGTTTTATGCTGAGAATCTTTTTCTTATAAAACATTTTAATGCCAAAAACGGAAATAATTCTATTTTGCAAGTTACTTTAGATTGTTTTTTTGAAAATAATCCTTGTGAATTATCACGATTAAACTGCATTCAAGTGGATGATGCCGAAGCGGCTAACAACGGCGAATTTCCTTATAATACCTGGTTTGTAAATGCCGATTTTTATTATTCCGAAGATTGTACCTTAGGAATTTCAACTCCAAAAGAAAATGGCTTTATGCTGTCTGAAAATCCGGTACAGCAAAATTTAATATTCACAGCTCCGGGTTTTTCAGGTAAAGTGAATCTGGAAATCTATTCTGTAAATGGAAAACTGTTGAAAAATCAAAGTTTACATTTTGATAATCAGTTTTCCATAGATGTTTCTCAATTGGCTGCCGGGGTTTATGTCTTGAAAATTATTGATGATACGTATGGGGTTACGACAAAGCGGTTTATAAAAAAATAGTTTATGAAACGAAAAGTAGCTGTCTCAAAACCGAGGCAGCTACTTTTTTGTTATTAGCCTAAATATCGCGATTATCTCATGGTATAATGGTTGGTTTTTAGTATATTTATAGTACTGAAAATCAAAGACATGAGTCCAAAATTCCAAGAATACAACCAGCAGCAAAACTGGTTATTCCCTCCCTCAATCGAAGAGCTGATTCCAGAAGATCATCCCGTGCGGATTGTCAACGGAGTAATTGAACAATTAGATTTGAAATTGCTTACCGAAGTTTATGCTTCGGAAGGTCGTCCCAGCTATCATCCGAAAATGATGCTCAAGGTTATGGTCTATGCTTATATGGACAATATTTACTCTAGCAGAAAAATAGAGAAAGCCATGCGGGAGAACATCAACTTTATGTGGTTGTCCGGCCAACAAGTAGCAGACCACAATACCATTGCACGTTTTAGAAGCGACCGCTTAAAAGATGTTTTCAAGGATATTTTTAAGCAAGTGGTGATGCTTCTAGCAGAAGAAGGTCTGGTGAAGTTAAAAGAGGTCTTTACCGATGGCACCAAGATGGAGTCTGTGGCGGGGCGCTATACCTTTGTATGGGGAAAATCGATAAAGAACTATAAAAAGAATATGGAAAGCACATTGGAGCAGATGTGGGAATATGCCCAATCCATTGCCGATGAAGACGAGGATGATCCCGATCCAGACCCGCCAAGCTTTAAAGAAATCTCTCCCGAAAAAATTGAAAGGACAGTCGAGAAGATAGAGCGAAAGATAAAAAACAATCCTAAAGCCTCTGCTAAGGCCAGGGCAAAGCTGCGCTATATCAAAAAGAATTATCCTGCCAATCTTAAAAAGTACAAAGAACAAGAAAAAATATTAGGTGAAAGAAGCAGTTACAGCAAGACTGATCCTGATGCTACTTTTATGCGAATGAAGGACGACCATATGAGAAACGGCCAGCTCAAACCAGCTTACAATGTTCAGATCAGTACCGAGAACCAGATCATTGTTCACTACACGCTACATCAAAACACCAATGACATCCACACTTTAAAGCCCCATCTTGACAGTTATGAATACTTATATGAAGATCTTCCGGAAACCCTGACGGCCGATGCCGGCTATGGAAGTGAGGAGAACTATGATTATTTAGAAGAAAAGGGAGTAGAGACGTACGTGAAATACAACACCTTCGATAAAGAACAAGGCTTGGCAAAACGAAAGAAAGATAAGCAGGAAGGATTTAGGCGCGATGATCTATATTTTAATGAAGAACAAGATTTTTACGTATGCCCGATGGGCCAGCGAATGGAAAAAGTAGCTGAATTTACCTCCAGGACAAAATCAGGATATAAGCAAAGAAACAGTGTGTATCAAGCCCAGAACTGCGAAGGCTGTCCTCTAAGAGTATTGTGTTTTAAAGGGAAGAACAACCGCCGTGTTCAACGCAACCATAATCTTGAACGCCATAAACAACGGGCCAGAGAAAAGCTCCTAAGTGATATTGGTCAGAAATATAGAAAAAGACGGTCGGTCGATGTTGAACCTGTGTTTGGGCATTTAAAATATAATCGAAACTTCAATCGATTTACCCATCGGGGGCTCGAAAAGGTGGAAATCGAGTTCGGATTGCATGCTTTGGCCAATAATCTAAAGAAAATGAGTGCTTAAGAAGGAAAAAGCACTCACTTTTTTTATAAACCGACAAAAAACGCTCACCTTTCATCATTTTAAACCCAAAAAAATAACCGTCTCAAAATTTTACTTCTGAGACGGCTACTTTTCAAAACTATAAAATAAAACTATTCTTCGTCAATCAAAACCCAATCGCCTTTTTCGATAAGCGGAATGGCTTTTTTGTATTTCATACTCTTATTTTCTCCGCTCATCACGTGCTTGATGGTCACTTGTTCATTCCGTC
>DATGMT010000159.1:0-3120 GCA_035307265.1 Aequorivita sp. | reverse complement strand
GTATTTCAGAATATCTTTAGCTACTTCACTTTTATCTTTAACCGGAAATGGAAGTATTTTATTGTCTTTTGCGATTAAAGTTACTTTATTAATATCTACTTTAAACCCGGCTCCTTTGTCTCGTAGCGAATTTAGAACAATTAAATCTAAATTCTTTTTTTTGAGTTTTATTTTTGCATTCTCTTCTTCATTCTGAGTTTCGAGTGCAAAACCTACAAGAAATTGATTCTTTTTTATTTCACCAAGAGACTTGAGTATATCTTGTGTCTTGATCAACTCGATCGTCATAGTGCCTTCTTCATCCTTTTTCTTGATTTTTTCAGTAGCAGCTTTTGAAGGTCTATAATCGGCAACAGCAGCACTTAGAATAGCAATATGAGAGTCGGCAAAATATTTGTGTGCCGCTTCATACATTTCGGCTGCAGAAGTAACTTTCTCTATTTTAATTGAAGGATTATCAAGCTTTAAATTCACTGGACCAGAAACCAACACAACCGTAGCACCGTATGATGCGGCGGTTTCGGCTAAGGCATATCCCATTTTTCCGCTAGAGTGATTTCCTATAAACCGAACAGGATCTATGGCTTCATAGGTAGGACCAGCTGTGATAAGGATTTTCTTTCCTTTTAAAGGAAGTTTTTCTGAAATATCGCTCTTTATAAATGTAACTATCTCTTCTGGCTCTGCCATTCTTCCTTGGCCTATCAATCCACTAGCTAACTCACCAAATCCCGCTGGAATTTGAATATTTCCATAGCTTTCAAGTTTTTTAAAAACTGCATCGGTTGTTGGGTGCTTATACATATCCAAATCCATTGCGGGTGCATAATAAACAGGACATTGAGCAGAAAGATATACTGCTAACAAAAGGTTGTCGCAAGCTCCATGAGCCATTTTAGACAACGAGTTGGCGGTGGCAGGTGCTATTAGAATAAAGTCTGCCCATAGCGCCAATTCAACATGGTTGTTCCATTTGGGCTCTTGGAAGCTATTAGGGTCTTCTTTTTCATTCGTAAAAGAAGAGTAAACCTCATTTTTGGATAAGGTAGATAAAGTAAGTGGTGTGACGAATTCTTTTGCAGAATCTGTCATCACCACTTTTACGTTTGCTCCTTCTTTAACCAATAGTCTAACCAGAAATGCTGATTTATAGGCAGCAATCCCGCCCGTTACTCCAAGCAAGATATTTTTACCGCTTAAAACAGTCATGGTTTCGTATTCAGTTTGAAGACAAGAAAATTAGGTGAAAGTTATTTCACTCAATTAAGCTAGAAGATCTATTCTTCTATTTCTTGGTCTTTAGTGTTTCTATAGTAAATTCTATCCTCTAGCCATTCTTCAACAGCTAAAGCGTGTGGCTTAGGAAGTCTCTCGTAGAATTTTGAAACTTCAATTTGCTCTTTGTTTTCAAAAATCTCTTCTAAGCTATCATTGTATGTAGCAAACTCATCTAACTTCTCAAGTAGCTCTTTTTTAATATCGCCATTGATTTGTGTAGCTCGTTTTGAAATGATAGAGATAGCCTCATATATGTTCCCTGTTGGAGCATCGATTAAATCGCGATCCAATGTAACAGTATTTACAGGCGCTTCCGAATTTTTAATATCTATTGTTCTCATATTTTAAATAGGTTTTGACTCTATAATGGCCAATCTTTTATCAATTTCTTGGCTGATTTCGTTGGCTTCTTCAGCCAAACTTCCTTGTTTGTAATATTTCTGATAATTGTTGTAATATCTTTTCGCTGCTAGCAAACGTTCTTCAACCAATGATGGAATACTGTTGATTGCCAACTTATAGGCAGCTTTAGTTTTAAACAAAAATGCTTCTTCTCTAAAAACTGTTCCAGGGTTATCGGTGATAAAGTTATCAAATGCTTCTATCGCGGCTTTATAAGCTTCTATGTGATAGTATTGTTTTGCAACTTCAAATTCCTTCTTCTCTAATTTAGTGCGTAATTCAATTACAAGCGTATTAGCCTCTTCTCTTTTTTCTGAATTTGGATAGGTGTTTATGAAGTCCTGTAGTTTACCTAAGCCTCGATAGGTTTCTCTTTGATCTAAAGAGTATCTTTCTGAAAGCTCATAAAAACTTCTTGCAGATTTAAAGAAAGCAACTTCTGTGCTATCACTTTGTGGATATGCCTGAGCAAATCTTTCAAATTGGTATCCCGAAGAGAAATAATCACCTATCTGAAAATACGTATCTGCATAGATATACATTAACTTTTCTCCCTGAGGTTTTCCTCGGTAAACAGGAACCAACTGCTCCATCAACTTCAATGCTTTTTTATACTTTCCTATTTGGTATAAGGAATCTGCAAAGGTGTATTTTTTCCCTAAATCATCTTTCCTGAGAACCTTTTGATATTGGCCACAAGAAGTGAAGAGAATGGTAACGCAAAAAATGATAAAAACAGGTAAACGCATAGGCTTTAAAAACATCGTGCAAAAATAAGGATTTTTAAAAGATTAGACAAACTTAATATCGAGCTAAAATAGTGTTGTAAAGCCTATGGTTTGCAAGGCTTTTGTTTTATTTAACGCAAGATTGAATTAAAATTGTTTTAAAACCCCTCAATAAATGTGTCTATTTTTCTTCTTAAGTCGTCACTAACCCCAACTAAAGGAAGGCGTACTGTGTCATTACAAATCTCAAGCATTTTAAATACTGCTTTAATTCCAGCCGGATTTCCTTCTTGAAAAATATAATCAATGGCGGGAGCAATTTTATAATGAATATCGTAAGCTTCATCTACTTTTCTTTCTAATCCTAAACGAACCATCTTTGAAAATTCCTTAGGGAATCCTTCCCCAATAACCGATATTACTCCTGCTCCACCAGCCAACACCATTGGCAACGTGATCATATCATCGCCAGAAATCACTAAAAAACCTTCTGGACAACCCGAAATTAGCTCCATGGCTTGAACAATATCTCCTGCAGCTTCTTTTATGGCTATAATGTTTTCAAAATCATTTGCCAATCGGATTACAGTTGAAGGAAGCATATTTGAAGCTGTACGACCAGGAACGTTATACAGAATTATTGGTAGCGGAGCTTCTTTTGCTACGGCAGCAAAGTGCTGATAAACACCTTCTTGAGTAGGCTTGTTATAGA
>DATGMT010000158.1:0-5758 GCA_035307265.1 Aequorivita sp. | reverse complement strand
GCGGTTGTCTTCGGTATGGTAATTGTTCAAAACGCCTTTGCAAAGACTTTAAAAAGGACGGTATTTTCAGTATCTTTGAAACTTGTCAACTATGGGAATCTTAAATAAGAGAAAAAATAAAAAATTCAATTATAAGCCTCGTTATTTTGAACATGACGGAGAGGGAAGCCCATTTGCTATGGAGCATAAGTTCGATAAGTTTCGAACCACAGTGGGGGAAAGCCAAGGACTAAAAGGAAAATTTAAAACAGCTTGGGCAGACTTGAGAGAAAAGTCTGATAAAGAAACAAACCTTAGGCTAATTATAATCATTGCCGTATTGGTACTTATTTTTCTTTTTATAATCGAATTTGACTTAAGTATTTTCTACCAATAAATCTTCATGACAGATATTATTCAGTTATTACCAGATCATGTTGCCAATCAAATTGCAGCCGGTGAAGTCGTTCAACGTCCTGCATCTGTAGTAAAAGAATTGCTTGAAAATGCTATCGACGCGAAAGCTACTTCCATCACTCTACTGATAAAAGATGCAGGGAAAACACTTGTTCAAGTTACAGATAACGGTGTTGGAATGAGCGTTACAGACGCTCGGTTGTGTTTTGAACGGCACGCTACTTCTAAAATAAAGTCGGCAGAAGACTTATTTAACCTACATACAAAAGGATTTCGGGGTGAAGCTCTAGCTTCTATTGCTGCAATTGCACATGTGGAACTAAAGTCTAAACCAACTGATTCGGATATAGGAACGCATCTTACTATAGAAGGAAGTAAAGTTGTTTCGCAAGAACCTGCTGTGGTTCCTCAGGGGACTACTATTGCAGTTAAAAACTTGTTCTATAACATTCCTGCACGTCGGAATTTCTTAAAAAGTAATCCAGTAGAAACTCGACACATTATCGATGAGTTTCATAGAGTGGCTCTTGCTCATCCTTCTGTTTCATTTCAAATGATTCATAATGGAAGCGACGTGTTTAACCTTCCAGAATCAAATTCAAGACAAAGAATCGTAAATATTTTTGGAAGTAAAACCAATGAGAAGTTAGTTCCTGTAAATGAAGAGACAGATATTATAAAAATTAATGGCTTCGTCCTAAAGCCCGAATTTAGTAAGAAGAGTAGAGGCGAACAGTTTTTCTTTGTGAACGACCGCTTTATTAGAAGTTCTTATTTACATCACGCGGTTTCATCAGCTTTTGAAGGATTGATGAAAAATGACGTGCATCCGGGGTACTTCCTTTTTTTAGAGGTTGATCCACAATCTATAGATATCAATATACACCCAACCAAAACCGAAATAAAGTTTGACGATGAGCATTCTATTTATGCTATGCTTCGCGCAACAGTTAAACATAGCTTAGGACAATTCAACATCGCTCCTGTTCTCGATTTTGAACGGGATAAAGGATTCGATACTCCGTATGAATACAGTAAAAAACAACCCACAGCACCCTCTATTGAAGTTGATAGAGATTTTAATCCGTTTAGAGATAAAACAGAACAAAGAAGTATTGACTTTCCTTTTAGTAGACAAAGCTCCAAAAGTCCTAAAACTTCCTCTTGGGAGTCGCTTTACGTAGGCTTAAAAGATGAAAACACAGAGGTTTCAACTCTCGAAAATGTAGAGTTTGAAAGTGAAGAGGTAACAGGTAAGCTTTTTGAAAACAAAGAGAGCGACACAGGTCAGATGTCTATTCAACTACAGAATAAGTACATTGTAGCGCCTATGAAAAATGGAATGATGATGATTCATCAAAACTTGGCGCATCAACGAATCCTTTACGAAGAGCTTTTAAAGAATATTACTGTCAAGGAAGCCGTAAGTCAACAACTGTTATTTCCTCTGCAACTTCACTTCTCAAAATTAGATGTTGAAATTATAAAGAGAGTAAGAGAACAACTCGAAAATACAGGTTTTGTATTCTCCGAAATAGAAGGTGAAACTATTGAAATTAATGGTATTCCAGTAATGGTAATGGAAAGTCATGTGGCAAATCTACTCGGACAGCTTATTCATGATGTTAAAGAAGAGGTGCCAAACAGCGGATTTAGTCAAAACGATATGTTGGCCAAATCAATGGCAGCTAGTATGGCTATTAAATCTGGATCTCCATTGAATAGCGAGGAACGAGAAAATCTAATCAATAAGCTTTTTGCTTGTAAAGAACCAACCGTTAGCCCTAATAACAGACCTGTTTTTAGCGTTATTGGTGTTGAGGAAATAGATAAAAAGTTTGTATAAATAACCTTCGGGTCTAAATATATCCTGCAAAATAGCAGATGAAGTCTATGGGAAGAATTTCTGAAACCATTAAAATTTTGATAGTAATAAACGTACTCTTCTTTGTGGGTACGCTTATTATAGGTGATTTAGGATATAAACTCTTTGCACTTTATTACTTCGAAAATCCAAGATTTTTATACTGGCAGCCACTTACGCATATGTTTATGCACGGTGGAATGTTTCATATACTTTTCAATATGTATGCTCTATGGGCTTTCGGAACGCCATTAGAGATGAGATGGGGGAGAAAACGATTTTTATTCTTCTATTTCTCAGCGGGTTTTGGAGCTGCATTAATCCACACGCTTGTTAATTACTACCTCGTGCATCAAGGCATGGAGGCGTTGTTGGCGATAGGACTAGATAAAGCTCAAATATTAGATATATTAATCACAGGACAATACAACACACGAATCCTAAATGATATTTCACCCGAGTTAATCCAATCTACATACGACGTTTTTAATACGCCTGCAGTAGGTGCATCAGGTGCAATATATGGGGTTTTGGTTGCGTTTGGAATGATGTTTCCTAACGTGTCACTAATGCTTATGTTCTTTCCTGTACCAATAAAGGCTAAGTATTTCATCCCTGGAATTATTTTGATGGATCTATTCTTAGGAATTTCTGGAACATCTACAGGAGTGGCTCATTTTGCCCACCTTGGAGGTGCACTCTTCGGGTTTATTATGGCGTGGTATTGGAAGAAAAATAGTTTTGACGAGAATCGATGGTATTGATTTATGAAAAATAAACTTACATATCAATTTAAAATGGCCAATGTGTTGGTCAAGCTTATTGTTATCAATGTCGCTGCTTTTTTGATAGTAAGATTAGGAGCCTTTTTCCTAAACATAACTCCTTTTGTTTTCTCCAAATGGTTTGTGTTAAGCGATGAATTAAAGATATTAATCTTTCAGCCTTGGTCGCTTATCACCTATGGCTTTCTGCATTTCGACTTCTTCCATATTCTATTTAATATGATTTGGTTGTATTGGTTCGGACAGTTTGCTCTAAACTTGTTTACGGAAAAACGTTTATTGACAGTTTATCTACTAGGTGCTCTGTATGGCGGATTACTCTTCGTGATTTCATATAACCTTTTTCCCGTGTTTGAAGGAAATCGTGGCTATCTGTTGGGAGCTTCAGGTGCTGTTACTGCAATAATGGTGTTTATAGCAACCTATTCGCCAAATACTGAGGTGCGACTTTTTAACTTTAGTATTAAACTTTGGCATATTGCTTTGTTCTTGTTCCTATTAGACTTGATTAGAATACCTTCCTCTGGAAATGCTGGCGGACTACTAGCTCATGTTGGAGGCGGAATCTTTGGATATATATATGCCGTACAATTGACAAAAGGAAACGATATAGGAAAGTGGTTTGAAAACATCATGGACGCAATTGCCAATTTATTTAAACCTCGATCTAAAAAGCCTTTTAAAAAAGTACATAGAAATAAAAAAACAACAGCTAAACATCCTAAAGTCTCTAAAACAGAGCATCAAAAGAAAATCGACTCTATATTAGATAAAATTGGTAAAAGCGGTTATGAAAGTCTAACGAAAGCTGAAAAAGACTTTCTTTTTAAAGCAGGAAAGGAAGATTAAAAACAATGAGGAAATTTTTTCGTAGCGTTGTCTTTTTACTAAATCTATTTGCAGCACTTATTCTTGGTGTTTCATTTGTGCTTCCTTATCTGCCACCTAGCCGATTTCCTGTTGTATCTATACTGAGCTTAGCAGTCCCAGTACTGATTATTGTAAATATTCTATTTGTAATATATTGGGTGTTTCTATTTAATAGAAGGTTTATACTTTCTGCATTAGTGCTCGTTATTTCGTTTATTCACTTTAACGGTGTTTTCCAAGTGTCTTCAGAAGGAAATCCTGCTGAATACAAAAACACACTTTCCATACTTTCCTATAACGTACGACTTTTTAATGCTTATGAGAAAAAGTCCCATGACGATGTGAAAGCTATATTTTCAGAAATAGTGTCTAAAACAAACTCTGATATTATCTTTATTCAGGAGTATTCAAAAAAGCATAAAATAGATTTTTCAAAATATCCGCATCAACATGTTCACTTTAAAAACAATCGAGCAAACCTTGGACATGCCATATTTTCAAAGTTCCCTATAATAAATAAAGGAGCATTCGATTTTAAAGGCTCTGGAAATAATGTGCTATACGCAGATATTGTAAAAGACAAGGATACAATTCGTGTGTATAATCTTCACTTACAGTCGTTTGGGATTATACCGGATATACAATTTCTACAAGAATCGGACAAAGAAAAGCTTCTTAGACGTGTTTCTTCTAACTTTAAAAAGCAAGAGTCTCAGGTTTACTCAGTTTTATCACATAAATCAAAATCGAAGTACCCAGTAATTCTTTGTGGTGATTTTAATAACACTCCTTTCTCTTATACGTATAGAAAGCTAAATGAAGGTATGCAAGATGCATTCAAAGTGCGCGGTAATGGCTTGGGAACTACCTTTTGGTTTGATGGCTTTCCACTCCGAATCGATTATATCTTGGCATCACCAAAATTCAATATACTGTCTTTCGAAACTTTTAGTAAGACATTTTCAGATCACAACGCTATCCATACAACTGTTGGTTGGTAATCAGTAATTGAAAGTCATCCCAAACTAATTCTTTATTAAAATTTCACTGCTGTCCGATTAAATTTGAAGACCTCTAAATAAACTTTTCTAAAAGGATTTTCGGATGAATGCTTCAATGTGATCATTCATTTCAGTGCAAATACGTTATAGCTTCTTCTGCCTTTAGGTTGTGAAAGTACAAATTCTCCACTCTCTTGTTTCTTGATTTAAATATCGAAAGCGTTCTTATATCATTTTTAGCACAACACTTCTACATTCTACCTACAGCCGCTTCTTCTAAGTAGCTTAACGTATTAGGGCCTTCATTAAACAACAAATCTAAAATCGAAAGATTAGGCAAAAAGCCATGATTTGCTTCTAATACTTGAGTATAAGGTTTGGTAGTATATTCAGATTTTCTTTTAGCGTTTATAAGAATCCTTAAATCTTTAACTTCAGGCTCTCGTTCAAAGCAAGTGGTTTTTGAGGTTTCTACTTCTAATCCTATTAAATCACAAAGAACTTCAAAAATAGTAAGGTTGTGAGCCATTAGAAACTCGGTTGGCTCTAGAAATAGAGGCGCCAAATCATCTTCGTAATATTCAAAAAAAGGAGAGGTTCTATAGGCACTTTGAAGACTTTTCCAATGATGGTCTTGCCAAGGAAAATCATTTTCCATCCTAACGTCTTTTGTTTGTTGCCGAACTCCATTTTTATTGTGCTTTATAGGAATGTTAAGCAGAAGCTTTCCGTTGCTATGGGCTATATATGCTCGGTTTCTGTATGTTTGTTTTTGATAGTTGTCTTCAACTTCCCAAATCACCTTTTCAGATTGTGCGATATGTGCCATTTGCTCAATGGAA
>DATGMT010000157.1:0-17333 GCA_035307265.1 Aequorivita sp. | reverse complement strand
TTGTAATTATTAAAGTTGGAAGTAAAATAGAAACACGAAAAGTGATTAAAAAATAAATTTAGTGTTTTTGTTGAGTGAAAAGGGGTTTCTGTTAATTCAGGAGCCTCTTTTTTTTGTACATTAGTTAAAAAATTACGATGCGTATAAAGAGTTTAAGTTTTTTATTAATTTTTTTCATTTCTATTCCTGAAGCACTTCCACAATCTGCGCAGAAAAAAATTGATAGCCTCATGCAAGTTGCAGAATCTGCTAATGACTCTGTGAGGTTGAGAATTTATAATAGAGTAAGTTTTTATTATATTTTCAATAATCCTGAAAAAGCCAAGAATCTGATATTAAAAGGAATAAAGCAGGCTGAAGCTAAAAAGGTTTACTTTTCAGAAGCCGAACTTGTAAACACATATGGTATTTATTATGATGTTTCAGGAAAATCAGATTCAGCTAAATACTATTTCGAAAAAGCTTTAAACTTAAGTGAAATGCATGGGTATAAAGTGATTACTGCAATGGTAATCAATAATTTGGGGATGTTTCATTGGAACAAAGGGAGTTATGAGGAAGCATTAGATTACTTTTTTCAAGCCCTCGAAATGAACAAAGAAAACACCGTAGATTCTGAAGACGGCACATATCTTAATAATATAGGTCTCATTTATTTAGAGATGGGACAATATGAAAAAGCCGAAGAATATCATAAGAAAGCACTCGAAGTACGAAAGCGATATGGAGATAAGAAAGATATTGCAACTTCTTTATCAAATTTAGCAATAGTGCTTGGCGTACAAGATAGAAATAAAGAGTCAGAACAAATGTTTCTTGAAGCCATGGATTTGGCAAAATCAGAAAATGAACAAGGCAAATACTTCGATGTTCTAAATGGCTTGAGTAAAATATACTTAAAGCTAAACGACCCCAAAAAAGCAATACAACTACTTGAGGAGTTGATAAAAGGAAGAAATGAGCACAATATCGATAGAAGATCGAATCTAGTTGCTATTTCACGATTGATAAAAATCTATAACGGTTCTAATAATTTAAATTTAGCTTTAAAATATGTTGAAATGGGAGATCAGTTCTTAGATGAATTCCCAGATTCAAAAAACTCTGTTGTTGAGTTCTTTCAAAATGCTTCGGAAACTTATTTTAGAAATAATAATCCTTTGAAAGGAGCTGAGTATTTGGAAAAAGCAATTTCAATTAAAGAAGAAATATTCTCAACAGAAAATGCTAACACGATTGCTAATTTAGAAACGAAGTTTAATGTAGCAGAAAAGGAGCGAAATTTAGCTGAAGCCCGAGCAAAATTAACGGTTCAAGAGCTGGAAGTTGAACGTAAAAACATACTTGTTTATGGCACTTCGGCAGCTGCAATTTTTATTGGTGTTTTAGGATTCTTGGTTTATCACCAACAGAAATTAAAAAATAGTCAGTTAAAAAAGGAGGCAGAATTAAAAACAGCACTTGCAAAAATTGAAATACAAAATCGACTACAAGAACAACGACTTCGGATTTCACGTGATTTACATGACAATATCGGCTCCCAACTAACTTTTATTATTTCTTCAATAGATAGTTTAAAATATAGATTATCAGATGCTGGAAGTGCTATTACAGATAAGTTAGGCAGTATAAGTAGCTTCACTTCGCAGACCATTCATGAACTTCGTGACACGATTTGGGCAATGAATAAAGCAGATATTTCGGTTGAAGATCTACAAGCACGTATCTCAAATTTCATTGAAAAAGCAAATGATTCAAGTGAGGTTGACTTTCAATTTCACGTAGATGAAAGCCTTCTAAATAATTGTCTTTTTACTTCTGTAGAAGGCATGAATATTTATAGAGTAATACAAGAAGCAGTAAACAATGCAATTAAACATTCTGGCGCTTCACAGATTCAGGTTTCGCTTTCTAAAAATTTAGTTCACACAGCAATGTCTAATTATTCCTATAAAATAGAAATTGTAGATAACGGAAAAGGCTTCGACGTTGAAAAGGCAGAATTGGGAAATGGTATAGAAAATATTAAAAAGCGCGCTAAAGATTTGAATGGGAAAGTTGAGGTGGTTTCAGAGACGGAAAGAGGCACCACAGTTAAGCTTGTGTATTAGTGTTTTTAGTTTGAACTTTAATTCAGGTTAAAAACAATAAGGATGAGGTGAATAAGGCAATTGCCCTATGTTTTTGGAGTAGATATAGACCTATATTTAGTGTTTATAAGGATTACTGAAAATGGAGCCTCAATTTGTTATAGTTTTAATTTTTGTCTCCCTTCTCATAGGGATTGTTTTTTGGTATTTCAATCAGAAAAAAGTGTTAGATCAAGTCCACAATCAAAATGTTTTAAGTTTAGAAAAGAAAATCTCTAAGAATACTTTTCAAATAAATTTTAGGGAGACTAATCTGAATAAATACGACTTCTTAAAGTATAACCTAAGCGAAGTGATAATGCTTCAATTAGAAATTAAAATTTAGATTATGAGTCGTTTTCTGTTTCAGATAATTGTTTTTCTGATGTTTACCTCTACTTTCTCTCAGGACAAGAAAACTATAGACTCTATCAATAAACTATATGTTCAAGGCCTTAACATTCCTCAAGATTCAGTTGTTTTACTGTTTCAGAAAAACCTAAAAGATGCTATAAATTTATCCTACGAGCTTGGCATGGCCGACACTTATTCTCAATTAAGTTTAGTTTATGGGTATCAAGGGAAGTATGAGAAAAGTACTAAAGCTGCAATAGAAGGAATCAAAATTTATGAGAAGTTAAATCAATTGGATAGAGTAGCCTATTATTATGCTGAAATGGGTTATGCCATGAAATATCGTGACCTTCAAAATGCGTTATATTATATGCAGATGGGAATAAATATTGCCGAAGCCAATAATTTTGAGAACGAACTAAAGGATATTTATAATAATTATGGCGTTTTAAAAGAATTAAATAATGAGCTGGATAGTGCACTGTTCTACTTTAACAAGGGTTTGCAAATAAAAATAAAGCTTAATGACACTATCGGAATTCCATATAGCTTGAGCAATATAGCTGGGGTTTATGGGTTGAAAGAAAACTTCATTAAGTCTAGAGAATATCTCAATCGTTCTCTTAATCAACGTTTAAAATGGGCCGATTCATTAGGAATAGCAGAAAACTACACTCAACTAGGTGAGGTGTTTATGGTCGAAGAAAAATGGAAAGATGCCGTTGTGATGATGCATCGATCCTTGCCAATTTCTATTTCAAAGCATTATCAAAACCTCACTCAGTACAATTACAAAAAGCTTTCGGAAATCTACAAAAAAATAAACAACGCCGATTCAGCCTTGTATTATTTTGAGGAGTATTCAAAGATTAAAGATAGTATTCATGGCGTGAAAGTTCAAGAGAGTATTGCGGCATTAAACATTGAATATGAAACAGAGAAAAAACAGAATCAAATCCTAAGTCAACGTGCTGAATTGGCAGAAAAAAATTTAGAGGTACGACGAAAAAACACCTATATTTATGGAAGTTTAGGCTTGGCTTTCGTGTTGGCACTTATAGGGTTTTTGCTCTATAAACAGCAGAAACTTAAAAATTATCAACTTAAAAAAGAGGGGGAATTGAAATCTGCACTTGCAAAAATTGAGACTCAAAATCAATTGCAGGAACAAAGACTTCGAATATCACGTGACTTACATGATAATATTGGAGCACAACTCACATTTATTATTTCAAGTATTGATAATTTGAAATTCGGTTTCACCGAAATGTCTGAACAATTGCGGAATAAACTTTCTGGGATTAGTAGTTTTACTTCTCAAACTATTTATGAATTGCGCGATACTATTTGGGCGATGAATAAAGAAAATATTACAATTGAAGATTTACAATCACGAATTTCAAACTTTATAGAGCTAGCTAAAAGTGCTTCGGAACAAACAGACTTCTCATTTAATATGGATGATGACGTTAGCGAAAATCAAATGTTTTCTTCTCTTGAGGGTGTAAATATCTACCGAATAATTCAGGAGGCTGTTAACAACTCTCTTAAATATGCTTCTGCAAAATCTATTGAAGTTAATATTTCAAAAGGTAATGGTTATTACAAAATTGAAGTTTCCGATGAGGGAAAAGGCTATAATAAAAATGTTATTGCCCTCGGGAATGGACTTAATAATATGAAAAAGAGAACTAGAGAAATTGGTGGAAAAATTCAATTTCTTTCCAAAATAGGTGAAGGAACCAAAGTTATTTTGGAATTTCCAATTAGTTAGATTGTTTTCATATATAGTAATATTTTTAAAAGTAAGGTTCTATTTTGGTTACATAGAAAATGTGATTTTCATCCTCTTCTTTCCAGTAGCCTGTATAGCTCATAAGTTTTCCTTCTACTGGCTTTGGATAACTTGCAGTTGTAGGAATCTTCCCAAAATAAAGCTGTGCACCAAAACCATATTCCTCTGAATAGCAATTTTTCGAAGTCATTGAATTTAATGACTTGGCAACGCCCGATTCTACCATTTCTGCTATAGTAAATAGACAGCCTGTTTTTTTTATGTGGTTATATTGTAAAACAACTCCGTCTAATGTAGTGATATTCTGCTTTTCTTGGTTTTGACTTAATTCAAGTTGCCAATCCCAGCTATCTTGATCTTTGTTTTTAGTGAAAGAAAAGACTAAAAAAAAGATGACCGCACATATTTTTAAGCTAATAACCTTGCTTATCATAGACTGAAGTTTTTATTCTGAAATATCTGCTAATTCAGATTGTTGTAGTTACTTTTAAAACAGATAACCGAGATAATTCATGAGTGTTTACCGACTCATGAACTATCTCGACTTCAAATTTTACTGCCTAAGTTTAAGCTTCCAGCCATCACCAATTTGCTCTAGATCATCGTCGATTTGAAATACCCAAATGTAGTTGTTCTCGTAATAGTCAATTTGGTATGCATTAATTTCTCCATCGATAACATAGAATGTGAAAAGACAGTTAGTTGTACTGTTTCCATTCCAGTTTTTAGTTTCTATTACTTCGAAATCTGTCCAGCCTCTATCACCAGCACTAGCAAATTTAACGTCTTGAGCTACTTCATTTTTAACAACAAACATTACAGAGAAACCATCTCCGTCATAGACTTCGTAGTTTTGAGAATAAGCACTTAAAGTTGTGGTTAGTAGCACAACCATAGTTATTACAATTTTTTTAAAGACATTTTTTTTCATTGTGTTTTGGTTTTTAGTTCACGTGGTATCACTTTGATAACAACGCTACAAACCTACGTTCCGAAAGAGGTAAATGATGGGTAGAAAAAATGCATTGATGTGTAAAAATTCTGCATTCTTGTTAAAACACAGATGTTTGGAAAGGATCAAGATTTTTGAGGGTCCTTGATTTTAATGTATTCAGAAGGAATTACACCGAAATGTTTTTTAAATACTTTTGAAAAATATTGAGCGTCTTCAAATCAAACAGACCAAGCAGTTTCCGACACGCTTAATTCTTCCCTAAGTAGTTCGAGTGCTTTTGTTAACCGAAAATGTTTTATCATTTCCGAAGGTGTTTTCCCTACGATCACTTTTAGCTTGCGTGTTAGCTGACTTTGACTCAAGCATGCTACGTCTGCAAGATTTCCAACACTAAAGTTTGGATCAGAAATATTATCTTCAATAGTTGATTTTAATTTCTTTATAAGATTGAAATCTCGCTTTGAAAGACCTTTTATTTCCTCTTCTTTTATAATTTGTCCAGGTTGAAATTTGTTGTGGATGTTCTGGAGTAGCTTTACAATGTTTTTTATACGCAGTTGTAGTTCTTCAATAGAAAATGGTTTTGTTAGATAGGCGTCAGCTCCCATTTCTATTCCTTTAATCTTGTCGCTTTGATCTGCCATTCCAGAAAGTAGAATAATTGGAATGTGTGAAGTAGAATTGGTGTTCTTAAGATGCTTGCATAATTCAAAACCATTAACTTTTGGCATTATAACGTCGTTTATAATCAAATCGGGTAAGTGCTTTTCTGCCAGAAATATTCCTTCTTTACCATTTGTAGCTTCAATAGCTTCAAATTCATCTCCTATATTATTGCAGATAAACTGTCTTAACTCGGCTTGATCTTCAACAATCAATACAAGGGGTTTTTCTCCTAGATGTACTATAGATGATTGATTTGAAAACTCCTGTGTTTCTACAGGTTCACATTTTAATTTGACAATGAAACAACAACCGCCTTCAGGATTATTCTTTACTTCAGCATTTCCTTTATGTAGTACAGCCAATTCTTTAACTAAAGAGAGCCCTATTCCTGATCCTTTCTGCTTTTCTATAGAGAAAGACTCTGCTTGATAGAATCGATCAAACACTTTTTCTAAATCTTTTTCATCAATGCCAGGTCCAGAGTCTGAAACAGACAAAATCAAAGTCTCTTCATCGAAATCAATAGTTGTAATTATTTTTCCTTTAGGAGGGCTAAACTTAATTGCATTGGAGAGTAGGTTAGATACAATAATCTGTAACGCTTCATGTGAGAAACTCCAAAGTTGATCTTCGAGTAATGGTTTAGCTCGATTAGAAACTTCAACTCGGAAATTCAATTCTTTTTTGTAGGCAAAAGACTCAAATGAATAGATATATCCTTGTAGTTTTTCAAGAAGATTATCCTCTTTATGGATTAAAGAAAATTGTTTGTTTTCAATTTTTGAAAGGTCTAAAAGCTGATTAATAAGTTCTAATAAACGATCTCCGTTATTGTTCATTTCTTCAAGTGATTTTAGAGATCCCGTTTCTAAATCTTGATTTAAAACCTCGATATGTCCTTTAATAAGCGTTAGGATTGTTCTGAACTCATGAGAAATGTTTTCAATAAACTTTGACTTAAAGCGTTCGGCTTCTTGAATAGCTTCAGCTTCTCTTTTTTTAAGGATTAAGTTTTGTCTTTCAATTTTTATTTTTTTGCTTCTTAACCGAAATAGATATAACAACGTAACAGCTATTGATGCCATTAGGATTAAACCTACTATCGCTGTGTTTCTTTGCCTTTGTTTTTTATTTAATTCTTGAGCGTTTACTAGGTCTTTTTGTTCTTGCTGCGATTTTAATAAAGACTCTTTTTTATCAGTTTCATATTGAGATGCTAATTGCGAAGTCTTTTGAGTTTCTAATTTTTCAAAAGATTCAACAGACATTTTTTGATATTGAAATGCTTGTTGGAAGTTGTTGAGCTCAGCTTCCGCTTCAGATAGAAGCCTATATTCAACGAATAAATTTGTGCCAGCCTCCATTTCCTTATGCTTTTCGACTGCACTAACGAGCCACTTTTTCGCCTCCTTAGGATTGTTAAGTTTTAATTTTATTTCTCCAATCTGTGTGCTTAACAAAGGTATGTAGTAGTTTATCTCATGCTTTACAGCTAAATCGATTGAGGTTTGTGATTCTAAAAGAGCTTGATCAAGATTTCCTGTAAGCAAATTGGTTTTTACAATGAAATAGTAAGCCCTAACAATACCTTCGGGGTCTTTTAATGACTCGCTGATTTCTAATGATTTATGTTGAAACTCTAAAGATTTCGGGAAGTCTTCTAAAGCAATATAGGCCTTCCCTATTAGGCTATATATTTCAGAAATTACCAAAGAGTTGTTCAGTTTTTGCTCTATAGAAAGTGATTCGTTGTAATACTCTAAGGCTTTCTCTATGTTGTTAGACTCTGCTAGAACCTCGCCAATGCTGCGTTGCATCCACGCAATTCCCTCTTCATTATTCATTTTGTTATAATTCTCAAGTGAATTGTAATAACACAAAAGTGCGGCTGGATAATTTCCTTGTCTATAAAGTTGAAGTCCTACGTTGGCTGATGACAGAGTTTCTCTCGATAGATCTTTCACTTTTTTGAAAGTCTTAAATGAACGCATAAAATATTTCAGCGCATCCTGATATCTATATTGGGAAGAATAAATATGCGCTATATTATCATATGAGTTTCCAGCTCCATAAGTGTCGCCTGTTTTTTCTCTAATTCGTAGTGCTGAAAAATGATTTTTTAATGCTTTATGCGAATCGCCTTCTTCGAAATATTATGTGAGCCAAATTATCATAAGCATCTCCTAATCTAATCGAATCTTTTTCTACTTCACATAAACGAATTAAAGCCTGACTGTATTCTCTGGCTTTAGGATACTTTCTTAACTCTCTATACGTAATAGCATAGTTTAAAGTGGCCGAAATTTCTCCTTGAGGATAATGTAGTTGGTCAATTAATTCAGAAGCACGATCAGTATATAGTAAGGATGAATCTTTAAGTCCAATTTTTCTAAATTCATACCCCAACTGATTTAATAAATCTACTTTTTTCTTTTTGTCTGAGATTTTTTGAAATGAATCTTTTAGTGAATTGATAGTCGATAAATCCTTCGATTGAGAGAAAGTTTGGTGGAAGTAACCAAAGAAAATAAAAGCAATTAGAAGAAGCTTGTATCTCAAAATTAAAGGGGAATTAGCTTTAAAAGTTGTCTGTTTTTAGATTTAAAACTTTATGAGCAACAAGCCGATAGATGTTAAACCTTAATACAAGATTACTGAAATATTTTGTATTTTAGATGGGTTAAAGTTCGGAATTTGCAACTTTTTGCCTAATTATTTTGTGTAAAGTGAATGTGTTTGCTGCTTAAAGAATAAGAAGTTAATTTCTAAGTTTCAGCAGATAAATCTATTTATACAGACGAATCACACTGTTTTAAAGGAGATTATATTTTAAATACGACAATTGCCCTATAAATTCCTTCATGGATTTTGGAGATATTTACTAAACACTTTAAATCTCTGTTATTTTGAGGATTTGAATTTTAACTCACTCAGTCTTGGTCTAAAGTGTACTGAATAAAACACTATCTTTAAGCTAACTAATTTAACCTCAGATGATCAAGATTGCTATTGTTGACGACAACACCTTCCTTATACATGCAATTAAGGAGAAGCTTTCTTTTTTTCAAGAAGTTCAAATAAAGCACACTTCATTAAATGGCAGTGAGTTACTTACAAAGCTAGAGGAAAACCACAATCTTGATTTGATTTTGATGGATATCGAGATGCCAGTTTTAAATGGAATTGAAACTACTCAAATTGTAAAACAAAAATATCCACACATTAAAATAATTATGCTTACAGCTTTTGATAATGACGAGCATATATTTAACGCCATAAAAGCGGGAGCTGATGGATACTTATTGAAAGAAATAAATCCGAAAGACTTATACACTGGAATTGAAGAAACCTTGAATGGTGGTGCTGCTATGAATCCTTCCATCGCGATGAAAACCCTAAAACTACTTAGAAATCCTATTTGCATCAATAATCTTGAAGACAAAGAGGAGATTTCACTTTCATCTCGTGAGATTGAGGTTTTAGAACAACTTAGTAAAGGGTTGAGTTATACGGTTATTGCTGGCAATTTATTTTTATCGCCCAGCACCGTGCGTAAACACATTGAAAATATCTACAAAAAACTTCAAGTTCACAGTAAGATTGAAGCTGTCCAAAAAGCTAAAAATCACAATATAATTTAAAAGTTTAATCGTTATAAATGCATGTCCTGCATAAGATTGAACAATTATATTGGTTTCTTTTCTGCTAGTAATTTCACTTGTTGAAGTGTCTGTGACATTTATTACTCCCTAAATAAAATATATTGTAGATTTGTTAATTAACTTCTAAATAAACTATCATAACAAACCTTTTTATCATGAAAAAACTATTGACGAGTAGTCTTCTTTTATTTTTAATTGCATCTGTTTCTGTAGTGGCACAAGAGAAAGACAAAGTAATCGAAGACATTATTAATGAAGCATACAACAACTCTCAGTTAGAAACTTTAGCTCACGAATTATTAGACGACATAGGCCCTAGACTAGTGGGGACACCACAAATGCAACAAGCTCATGACTGGGCTGTGGACAAATACAAGGAGTGGGGAATTCATGCTGAAAATCAACAATGGGGTGAATGGAAAGGATGGGAGCGTGGTATTACTCACATGGACATGATTCATCCAAGAGTACAAACTCTTGTGGGAACACAGTTGGCGTGGAGTCCAAGCACACCTAGAAAAGGCGTTGTTGCAGAGTGTATAGTTCTTCCACAGATTAAAGATTCAATTTCTTTTCAGAAATGGCTTCCAAGTGTGAAAGGCAAGTTTGTTCTTGTAGCAATGAAACAACCAACAGGTCGTCCTGATTATAACTGGGAAGAGTGGGCAACACCAGAGTCTTTCGAGAAAATGAAATCTGAAAGAGACGAACAAACAAAAGAGTGGAATGAAAATATTAGCCGTAGCGGATACAATAGAAGAAGCATCATTACAGCATTGGAAGACGCAGGAGCTGCTGGTATTGTAGATAGCTATTGGTCTAAAGGTTTTGGAGCAAATAAAATCTTTGGAGCTCGCACTAAAAAAGTTCCAACGGTTGATCTTCAGTTAGAAGATTATACGATGCTTTATAGAATGGTTGAGCATGGAGACAAACCACAAATCCGTGTGGTGGCTGAATCAAAAGACTTGGGAGTTATGCCTGCATTCAATACAATTGCCGAAATTAAAGGAACTGAAAAACCAGAAGAGTATATTATTCTTTCTGCACATTTCGATTCTTGGGACGGAGGAACAGGTGCTACTGACAACGGTACAGGAACTATCGTAATGATGGAGGTTATGCGAATTTTAAAGAAAATGTATCCGAACCCCAAACGAACCATTATTGCAGGACATTGGGGAAGTGAGGAGCAAGGATTGAATGGGTCTAGAGCCTATGTAGAAGATAATCCGAAAATTGCAGAAAATCTTCAAGTTTTATTTAATCAAGACAATGGAACAGGAAGAATAGCAAGAATTAACGGTTCTGGATTTCTACATTCTTACGATTATATTTCACGTTGGTTAAGCGCTGTGCCAGATACTATTTCAAAACATGTAGAAACTACTTTCCCAGGATGGCCATCAAGTGGTGGGTCTGATAATGCTAGCTTTGTGGCTGTTGGCGCTCCAGCGTTTTTCCTTAGTTCTTTAAGCTGGAATTATTGGAATTATACTTGGCATACAAACCGCGATACGTATGACAAAATTGTTTTTGACGATGTTCAAAGCAATGTGATACTTACAGCAATTATGACATATATGGCTTCTGAAGATCCTGAAACTGCATCT
Source organism: Aequorivita sp. (assembly GCA_035307265.1). GTDB lineage: Bacteria > Bacteroidota > Bacteroidia > Flavobacteriales > Flavobacteriaceae > Aequorivita. The sequence goes on along the minus strand of DATGMT010000157.1, from coordinate 6,159 downwards.
CGCGAGAAAATGAATCTTCCAATAAATGAAAAAACAGGAGAGCCTCACCAATGGCCTTCTCCAAGATCTCCACAAAGAAAAGGAGGCCTGTAAATTAGAAGAAAAACTGATGAAATAAGAAAATCCCAAACTTCAAGATAACTACCGAAGTTTGGGATTTTCTATTCTAAATGAATTTAGCAGAGAGTTATTTAAGATTTAACTTCTCTTTAATCTCTTCTACTTTATCTGTTTTTTCCCAAGTAAACAGATCAACTGTTATTTCTTTTTTTCCGTTATAAGGGCTTTCAAAAGTTTTGGTAATCTTTCGAGGCGTTCTTCCCATATGTCCATAGGCTGCTGTTTCAGAGTAAATAGGATTTCGAAGTCCAAGATTTTTTTCGATTGCAGCTGGACTTAAATCGAAAATGGTAGAAACTTTATTGGCTATTTCTCCGTCGGTTAAATCTACTTTAGAAGTGTTGTAAGTGTTTACAAGAATCGAAGTAGGTTCTTTAACGCCAATTGCATAGCTAACCTGTACCAAAACTTCATCGGCTACACCTGCAGCAACAAGGTTTTTGGCAATGTGTCGGCAAGCATAAGCCGCGCTTCTATCAACTTTACTCGGATCTTTTCCGCTAAAAGCTCCACCTCCGTGTGCACCCTTACCACCGTAAGTGTCTACAATAATTTTTCTTCCGGTTAATCCGGTGTCGCCATGTGGACCACCTATCACAAATTTCCCTGTTGGATTTATGTGATATTTTATATCGTCGTTGAAAAGCTTCTGAACGTACTCAGGAAGTTGTTTTTTAACTCGAGGAATAAGAATTTCCTTTATGTCTTTGTTGATTTTTTCAAGCATTTTCGACTCCTCATCAAATTCATCATGTTGCGTTGAAACAACGATTGCAACAATTTTTTGAGGTACGTTATCATCGCTATATTCAATAGTTACCTGACTTTTCGAATCTGGGCGAAGGTATTTGATTTGATCATTTTCCCTGCGTAGTTCAGCAAGTTCGATCATTAGCCTGTGTGAAATATCTAATGCCAAAGGCATATAGTTTTCGGTTTCATTGGTGGCATAGCCAAACATCATTCCTTGGTCGCCCGCACCTTGATCTTCTTTGTTTTTTTTATCGACACCTTGGTTAATGTCGGGAGATTGTTCGTGGATTAAAGAAATAACGCCACATGAATCCCCACTAAATTGATATGCGCCTTTTGTGTAACCAATCTTATTAATTACGTCACGGGCAATCGTTTGAACATCGAGGTAAGTATTGCTTTTTACTTCACCTGCAAGAACAACCTGTCCGGTAGTCACTAAGGTTTCACAAGCAACTTTACTTTCAGGATCGAAAGCTAAAAAATTATCTAATAGCGCATCGCTAATCTGATCCGCAACTTTGTCTGGATGTCCTTCAGAAACACTTTCCGAAGTGAATAAATATGCCATAAGCTGTGTTTAAAATTTTAAAAACTAAAAACGATAAAAGACAAATGACATAAGACTTATACTTTCCTATGTTGGAATGTATAATGGTCTAATATCTTAGACTCTTAACTCGTTTATTTAATTAATGATTTGACTAACCAGCCGAAGGAATACGAATACTGCCTTTAGCATTTTTTAATGAGGTTGCAATCAGTCAAATCTTTCCTCTTAATTTGATTTGCAAAAGTAAAGAAATTAAATGAATGGGAGATTTATTTATGAAATTTTATAATCTTTTGATTAATGTGTCATACCCCAAGAAGTTGCTAATAGTTTGTTATTGCTGATTGAGCCCCCAATCATAGGATGTGTAAGAAATTTTAGCTGAAGGATTGATTTTCACTTCAGAATATTGGTTGATAAAACCAATTACATCAACTTTTCCATTGACCTTATAATCTCTTCTGTACCATTTAAAAATTGAAGAAATTTGAATGAAATCTGAAGTAATATTATTCTCAGAGCTGTTGATAAACTCTTTTGTAACACGTTCAAGTTGCTCATTTAGTTTATCGGCAGTATAGGCTTGAGGTATTAATTTAGGACAAGAAATAGAAGCACAGTTTAAAGCAAAATGCACTCGAGGCTCATCCATTTTCCGAAGGATTTTATGTTCAATTTCGTCGAGTGAAAGTTTATCATTTCCAACCTGAATACGACTCTTTGTCCAAGGTCGATTAATATCCTTAATACTATTTATAGGGAGGTTTTCAACAATTAACTTCACTGTTGCTGCATTATAAAGATTGATATAATAAGCTAGTTTTTCTTGTTTACTCCAGTTTTCTTTAGGTTCGTTTTCTGATAGTTTATGTAAATAGGAGTCGAGTGCTGTTTCGTATTTCTTAAACGTTAGATAATTAACGAGTCCTTTAGTGTTTACATGCTTTTGAAGGAGTGTAGTCCATTCAGAATGGCTTAAGTTTTTCTGAGAGGTATTTACATGACCAATTCTTACTTTTTCGCCATTGATCTTTATTGGTGAAATCTGATTAAAGCTGAAAAATATGCTAAGAATGATAAAGGCCTTCATGTTGAATAGATTATCGGTTTATTCCAATTTTGTTTTCACCGGATGAATAATTTGCTTTACAAAATCCTTGGGGAATTTCTCGTCTCCTTCAAAGCCTAACTCAATATCACGACCATCGTAAGGCACGTGATGAGTGTTGAAAATATAATCCCAGAGACTCAGACTTATCCCAAAGTTGGCTCCGTATTGCTTGTTTTTTGGAAGTTCTTTGGCGTGATGCCAAATGTGCATTTTAGGGTTGTTGAATATATATTTCAAGACACCATAGTCCCAGCCTAAGTTTGCGTGATTTAGATGCCCTATGGCAAGTGCTGAAAAGTGAACAATAGCCACAGACTGAACGTCGAATCCTCCAATTATTGCCAAAGGGATATAAAGAATCGATTTGTAGGTTATTGGCTCCATCCAATGATAGCGTAGGTGAGCTGCAAAAGCCATTTCTTTTACAGAATGATGAACTTTATGGAAGTTCCAAAGAAAAGGAATTTTATGCAGTAAAATATGCGTGTTCCATTGAATGAAATCTGTCACCAAAAAGAAAATTAATAAGCCAAGTCCATAAGGGAGTGCGTTTAAATCTACGAGTTGAAAATCTGATAACTCTATGCCAAATGTGCTAATAAGGTCATTGAATAATTCGGCTGTAGCGTTTGATAAAAATATCAGCACTATTAAGTTGAGTAAAAAGAAGTTGAAGAACATATAGAAAGTGTCCATCCAAAAGTCTTTTCTAAATATTTTTTGATTCTTTCTCCAAGGGAAAATTAACTCAAGCATCCATACAATAAGAGAAACAATAATGAGTCCATAGAAATAGTTTTCCCAATGAAAATGAGATATTTCACTCCATAAATAGTTGAAATATCCAACATAGGAATCTTTGAAAATATTAAAGTACTTTTCCATTGTTTTGTTTTAACCTGTCAGGTTTTGCTTACAACTGTTTGATTAACTCTGTAAATAATAATATCATTTCAGGCTCAGCTTTGGCAGCTAATTCTATTATTTCCTTAATATCCACTGGTTTTAAATTGTCTGGATCACACTCATCAGTTAAAACTGAAATAGCAGAAACGGGAAGTTTTAAATGATTTGCGACAATAATTTCTGGCACTGTGCTCATTCCTACGGCATCTGCACCAATAGTTTTTAGATAGCGGTATTCTGCTCTAGTTTCTAACTGTGGGCCAACCACGCTCGCGTAAACGCCTTCGTGTAGGTTAATACCTTTTGTTTTTGCAATTTCTCTTAGTTTTTGATTCATTGCGGTGTCGTATGGTGCACTTAAGTCTACAAATCTGTCACCCATTTTTTCAACTCCTTGAAACGCTAGGGGAGATCCGCCTTGTAGATTAATATGATCGTCGATAAGCATTAGCTCTCCTTTTTTGAAGCTTAAATTGATTGCTCCAGCTGCATTGCTGACTAATAGTTTTTTAATGCCCAACAATCGCATAACTCGAACTGGGAAGGTGATTTCACCCAAAGAATATCCTTCATATAGATGAAATCGCCCTTGCATTACGATAACCTTCTTATTGGCTAGAGTTCCATAAATCAGTTTTCCTTTATGAAATTCCACTGTAGCTGTGGGGAAGTTTGGGATGTGATTGTAACTAACTTCCTTTTCAATTTCAATGTGGTCAATAATTTTTCCTAGACCAGTGCCGAGGATAATTCCAACTTCTGGATTGTGAAATCCGCGTTTCTGCAGAAATTCGACAGTTGTTTCAATGTGTTTTAAAATTCCCATAACCTATATGAAATTATTATCTAAATGTGGTGGAAGAAATTTCTGAAATGCACCTACATCTTTAATGTCTGTATAATAATCAACATCATTTCTTTCCTTTAAAACTAGGTGGTTCTTGTATCTTAAATTGTTTAGTGTGTCTTGTAAAACGGAGTCGGTACTCCATTCTTTGTCTTCAAAAAGTTCTGGAATAGGTTCTTTCATTCCTAATAAATAATAACCTCCATCAACTGCTGGCCCAATTATAAAATCATGACTCTCTAGAGCCTCAAAAGCCGCTGTCAAGTCTTGCTTTTCCATATCAAACATGTCCGACCCAATAATGATGGCCGTTTCATATCCCATTTTAAATACTTCAGAAAAGGCATTGTTCATTCGCTCTCCTAAATCGTTCCCTTTTTGAAGCTTTTTCCTAAATTTATCTGACTTCCAATTGTCATTTTTTAGAATGTTTTCGGAATAGTAAACATACTTGTCTACTTGCAATTCTTCTGTGATACTTATAGTGTGATTAATCAAAAACTTATAGACTTCTAACGCATTTTCATCACCAATAGTTTTCGCTAAACGAGTTTTTACTTTTCCTAACTCTGGGTTTTTAGTGAAAATTATTAAAGCTTTTTTTGAAGTTGGAAAATAGAAGTCACGAGCCTTTTCGTTATTACTTTGTGTGTCTTTTAAACTTAAAAATGCCATAAAAGATTATCTAAACTCTAATTAATAAATTGGGATTCCAGAATGTAACCAATTGCTCCAATACTTTGAATAAGCATGAACTTTTTCAGTAGTATTTCCTTCAGAATCTACAACTGAATTGCCCTTGTTCTTCCACTCAAATATTCCGCCGTAAAGATTCTTGACATTCTTAAATCCTAAGGTTTTTAGTTTCTCACCAATTTTTTCCGATCGAACTCCAACAGAGCAATACACAATTATTTCAGTGTTCTTATTTAGTTTTTGAAGTAGGAACTCGTTAGCGGGATATTTATTGAAACCAACATATATTGCTGAAGGAATATGGCTAACCTTGTATTCTTTTTCTTCTCTTGCGTCTAAGATTACAACTTCCTGCGTGTTTTGAGTTTCAATTAACTCTTCTGCTGAAATATAAGTAATGCTATGACTGTTGTATTGATCTAAGAGCTTTTGAAATGAGTCCTCTTGTCCAAACGCTATTGAAATAGAGCATAGGCAAAACAGAAAAGATAGAATTACTCTCATATCAGTTGTTAAGACTTAAAACAATTAATTTGTAACTGCACCTTGACAACTACTTCCTGCACCTGCTGTACATCCATAGCAGTGTTGAGAAATGATTATGTCGCGATCGTTTAGAAGATCTTCGTTGTAATCAGAAATATGCTGAACCTTACTGTTCACCTTTAATTCAAGCATTTGATTGAAGTCGCAGTCGTATAAATATCCATCCCAACTAACTGAAATTGTATTGCGGCACATTACGTTATGTGCAGCTGAAGGATTGAAAGCATCAACCAACTGATACATATAGTCTTCATAATTATCTGAGGCAATTAGGTAATCTAAAAACCTAGAGATTGGAAGATTTGTGATGGCTAGAAGATTGTGAAAATGGATTCCGAAATCTTCTAAAAGAGCTTTTTTAAAGTCTTTTTCCATACTTTTTTGATCTCCAGGAAGGAATGCCCCACTCGGATTATAAACTAAATCTAGCTTTAGTTGACTGTCAGGCATTCCATAACCTACTGCATTGAGCTCTTGCAATGCCTTTATAGATTGATCAAAAACGCCTTCTCCTCTTTGCTTATCTGTTTTTCCGCGTGTCCAATGAGGCATGCTGCTTATAACATGGATATTGTGTTCTTTGAAAAATTCAGGGAGATCATAGTATTTTTTATTTGCACGAAGAAT
>DATGMT010000156.1:0-7897 GCA_035307265.1 Aequorivita sp. | reverse complement strand
ACCGTATTGGAAATGTAAATAAACAAATCGACCATCACCATAGCTTACGTTATATTTTATCGAAACAATTGGTTCGGAGTCAGAAAGAAATGGACAACGCTGAGGAGAAATTTAAAACGGACAAAAAACTTTTTGACAGCGGTGTAATTGCCAAAATGGAATACTTTGAAGAGCAAACAAAATATGCCCAAAAACAAGATGCATTAGAGCAGTTAAAAACAGGAATAATTCAAAACAACATTACCATCACCAATTTAGAAAAAGAACTTCTTGACCTTACCTTTGAAAACGAGGACAAACTAAGACAATTGCGTGTTGAATTGACAACTTTAATTGATCAATTGGAAAATCAAATAATTGGTTGGCAACAATCTTATGTGTTAAAGTCACCGTATGACGGATATGTAAATTTTCTAGGAAACATCACTGAAAATCAAACCGTTTCTGCTGGTTCAGTTTTGTTTGCCGTTTTACCAAAAGACACACGACTAATTGGCTATGTTCAAATTCCATCTCAAGGAATTGGTAGAGTTGAAAAAGGTCAACGGGTGAATATTCAATTGGCCAATTATCCGCAGCAAGAGTTTGGTCAACTAAAAGGAGAAATAATATCAGTTTCAGAAATTCCCACGATAAATCAAGAATCGAAAGAAGGGTTTTATTTCGCAAAGGTGAGTTTGCCTGAAGGACTCCACACAACATATAATAAAGAGTTGGAACATACAGCAGAAATGATTGGAACCGCTTCAATTATTACCGATGATTTAAGGGTTTTTGAACGTGTTTTCAATCAATTAAGAACTATTTTCGACAATTAATATGAAGATTAAAACAGTTATTCACATCGCTCTTTTATGGCTTTCACTGTTTTCAGTAAATGCTCAGGAAAAATGGACTTTAGAAAAGTGTTTATCTTTTGCAGATTCAAGCAATTTAAATTTAAAAACCAAAAAAGTTGATTTATTAATAGCTGAAATTCAACAAAAACAGTCCAAATTAAATATACTTCCAACTATAAACGCTGGAGGAACGCATGGTTATAATTGGGGACAAAGTATTGATCCCTTTACCAACCAATTTGCCACTGATCGGGTAAGAACCAATAATTTTTATGCCAGTAGTTCATGGAATATATTTTCTGGGCTTCAGAATTACTATTTAAAACAGAGGAACGAGCTGTCCATTCAAGAAACAACTCATGAAATTGATATTCAACGTCGAAATCTTCATATTGATATCACCGCAGCTTACATGCAAATTTTATTGAATCATTACCTCATTGAAGCAGCAGAAAATCAAGTAGCCTATTCATTAGAATCGGAAAGCTTATCAAAAGAACGATTCAAGAATGGTTACGCCACTAATTATGATGTTTTGTCATTGTCAAGTCAACTGGCATTGGACAGTGCAATGTTAAGACAAGCCAAAAACAATTTTGAATACAGTTCTTTATTGCTTTCGCAGCTATTAAATTCAAAAGATGAGATAGAGATTGAAATTCCTTCGATTGAATCTTTAGAAAAGGGTGAAATTTCAATAAATCGAGAAGAATTTTCACAAAATCCTGAATTTCAACTTGCCACTACAAGGATAAATTTACAAGAGTATGATTTAAAAATGAAGAAAGCACAGTTACTTCCAACATTGGCTATTAATAGTTCTTTAGGAAGTGGTTATTCTGGAAACAGTAAGATACAAGTTGGAAGCGAATTCTTACCCAAACCCTTTGAGGTACAAATGCGAGAAAATTTTTATCAAACGGCAGTACTTACTTTAAATGTTCCTATTTTCAATAATGGAAGAGTACATTCTGAGATCAAAATTGCTGAGGCGGAACTCACTAAAACAAAGTTAAATCAAGAAATTATGTTTCAAGATTTACGTAATAAGGTAGAACAATTAGAAAACGAAATCACTAATGAGAAATTGAATTCAAAAGCTTTAAAAAGAGCCTTAGAAGTATCTGAAAAGCGTTTTGAAGCCTCCACAGAACAATACGAGTCTGGCGTTATTAATGTACAAAGCTATATTGAATTAAGAAGTAATTTATTCAAAACCCAAGCAGATTATTACACCTCGTTGATCACACTAAGGTTTAAGGAAAAGATGTTGAAGGAGATGTATGAGTGAGTATGGATTTTTTTTAGACGCGTATAATTAATAAGCTGTATATATAAAAGACGTCGAATAATTTAACGTTTTTGATGATTTACATTTGTCATCACTTAATAATATAAAGCATTAAAAATACAATCTTTACGATGTTCAATAGACCCGTAAAGATTGTTGGTTTTAAAGGATAGGGCTAAAGTGCTCTAAGATATTATTGATAAGATTTGGAAGCTTGAGGTAGTAGTGATGTTGTTCTATTTAAATTTGATTTTTTTCGAAATAGGATCATAAACGTAATTCACGATATTTTCATTAATAATTAATTGGATGGTTTCTTCGATTACCTCAAAAGGAACTACAAACCATTCTCTCGGATTTAGTCTTTGTCCTTTTTCGTTAAACAAGTCAATGTCCAAACAAGCATTGGCCAAAAATCTATGCAAAAGGCCTTCTAATTTGTCCGCATTTCTGTTATACACTTTGTAAGTCGCTATTTTTTTGACGCCTGCGAACAAATATGTCGCTTCGTTTTTGGCGTTCTTTATTCTGTCGTCAACTGAACCACTTGCAAAGCCGATTTTGTATAAGTCCTTAATTCCTGCGAGTTCTTTTTTAGTTGACTTTGTTTTCAAAACATAAATCCAACCCGACTGAACATCTTCTTCTTGTACAAGTCCTGAATTAACGAATAAGTCTTGTTCAATTTTGTCATAGGTGTTGGTAATCATTTTACCATTTCCGTTATATAGTGTTTTGCTTAAGGAACGATAGAGCATATTACTTAAAGTGCCATTTTCAAAAATGACTCTTGTTCGACCATCTTTTCTATTCAGTGTACTTTCTTTAAGATTTTCTTGTTCTCTTTTTAAATTAGCTCTTTCTAAAAAAAGCATAATACCATCAGCAATATAAAATTGACCTTCTTTTAAATGTTTTTCAACATCTTTAAATGGCAAAATCTTTCTTTTTCCCTCTTTTATTTCCTTATGTACTTTCTGGAACATTTCTTCATACTGCAGAAAGTCTTTTTCTTTCATTGGTTTTCTTTGGGCAACAAAATCAGCATCTGCACGGTCTTCAGGTTTTGGTGTATGTTTGAATTTAAAAATTTCTAAATCTTTGTCGGTATCCAATAAACCTAACTCATCATCGTCACTTAGAATATCTTCAATGGATTGCTTTTCCATTTCTACATAACCTAGTAAATCGTGTCTGTCATAAGGTTTTAGAATAACTTTTTGCTGCTCATTCTCTCTGAAGTTTTTCAATTTGGCCATCAATCCGTATTCTGACATACTGGCTTGGCTTGGTTCTCTTTTGTTTTTATCAATAAATACATTTATTTCCTCAAAAGAATCTACAAGTCTGTCTTCATCTGTTTTTACAGTAGAATTTGTGACCTTAGAATCCAACAATCCAAAATCATCATCATTGAAGATGTCGTCCAATGTCAATTTCCTTTTAGCCATTTTCAAGTTCTCTTTTACGTTTTAACTCTCTTAAAAATACCAAAGCTTCTGCCATTCTTTTTTCTTTATGATCGAATGCCTGGACACTAGGTTGTTCACCATTGTTTTTCTTTACCCACGCTTTTATCTTTGGCCATAATAATATAGCCTCTTCTTCGGTCATTTCAAACTTTGTTGACTGAATATGTTCATCAATTAATTTTAAAACTTGAGTAGTTACTGATTTAGAGAGAATTTCAAAAGCTTTTTGAAATGGGTTTACCGCATCTATTAAATCGATATGAATATCATCTATATTCACAAAACTACCCGCCATTCTAATAAATTTCTTATCTCCTTGTTCTTCAATCCTACTGTTTTTTATAACAGAATCAACTACTACGTGTTGTCTAACTGCTTCAAGGTCATCTTCATCTAAATCAGGATAAACTTCACGAATGATTTTAGGAATGAGCACAGTATTGATAACTTCAGGTTCAACGTTGCCTGGCATTGCTTTAAGCATTTGTGGATCTTGTAAGATTTTAGCCTTCAAATCGTTTAAGTCAGTTTCAATAATATCTTTTGCTCTTTGTGAAGTAGGCAATTTAAACCCTCTAATGTTTATTGTATTATCGTCATCATCTTCGTTGTCGTCCTCATCATCTTTTTTGAGTTTGAATTTGAAGTTTGGTGCTAATACTTGCTCCATCAATAAAGAGGCAGTAATTGCTTTGAGCATATTGTTTACGGATAATTTTACTTCTTCACTTTGGGCATCTGGTTCAGCAATAAGATTGGTAAATTGTGCGTGTGATTTGTTATCGCTGTCTCGGGTTGCTCGACCAATAATTTGAATAATTTCTGTTAGTGAACCTCTGTAGCCAATGGTCAGAGCATGTTGACAGTAGGGCCAGTCAAATCCTTCTTTTGCCATTCCTAATGCAATAATGATGTCAATATCCTCTGCTGATTTCACATCTCGTAAATAGGCACTTATTTTATCTCTTGACTTTGGGTTGTCATTTACTAGATCAGCGACTTTTAACAACTTACCTGTTTTATGGCTTTTGATGTACAAAACACCTGTTTCTTCGTCTTGATATTCTAAGACACCCAAAACATCAATGATGTGGTTTACTTCCTCATATTTTTCTTTGGAAGACTCTGCTGAATTTACACTTGGAATATGAATTATTGTTTTTTGATTTTCGTCGAGCACTTCTGCTAAAGCTGAAATACCAGTTTCTGGATTCTTCCTGAAATATCTACCGGTATAAAAATGATAACCAATTCCCAATGATTTTAAATACTCATAACCATTTAATTGCTGATAATAGGTGTACGTTACTTTGGTGAATTTGGCCTCATCTTCAGGCATTAATACCGGAACGCTATCGCCTCTAAAATAAGAACCCGTCATTGCTACGATATGAGCTGTAGATTTTGACATTATACTTTTTAGTACTTGACCTAAAATATTATCTCCTTCGGCTGAAACGTGGTGGAACTCATCAATTGCAACTAAAGTATCATCTAATTTTTTCTCGTCTAAACCATCAAAAGCAAAACGTAATGTTGCGTGTGTGCAAACCAAAATTTGTTCGTCAGAATCTAAAAAGTTTAAGAAAGCGGTTACCTTACTTTTTTCTACGCCTGGCGTGCAAAGGTTGTATTTTGGGTTTGGTTTCCAGTCTGCAAAAAAACCGTGTTTTTTCAATTCTGTTGTACCAAAAGATGCTCCAATAGATCTTTCAGGAACAGCAACAATTACTTTTTTTATGCCTTGGTTTTTTAATTTATCCAAAGCAATAAACATTAAAGCTCTTGACTTTCCAGATGCAGGAGGAGCTTTTATTAATAAGTATTGAGCAGTTCTTCCCTCGAATGCCTTTTCTTGCATTTCTCGCATCCCTAAAGCATTGGTGCTTTTACTTTTTCCTGTTTGGTTGTATTCTACGTTTATTAAATTTGGCATATCTTATTTTTTTACTGTCTTTTTTCTCGTTTTCTTCTGCTTCGCAAACAAAGTATCTTTCTTCACCATTTCTTCATACTGCTTAAACAAATACTCCAAACGCTCGGTATCATTTTTAAAAGGTTGCAAACGGTAACATTGCTCTATGGCAGTATCTAATTCTTGATGTGCTTGTAGCAAACCTTTGGGCATTGTGGTTGGATTGTACAATTGTGCCATTGTTTTGCTGGGGTGTTTGGCTCGCTCATCTAAAATGGCAAAAACATAGAGGTTTAAATTTTCCTTTTGCTTGGTGGTGATGTCCGGAAAAGGAAAGGTGTTGTAGCAAAGAAAAATAGAGTATCGATAATCTGTTCTCATTTTTCCTGCAGTAAATTTGACCCATACATTGTGCATTTTGGATGTCAGAATTCCAAAAATCAAGCTATTGGCATCATAAATAACTTGTGCTGAATTTGGAATGATAGTATCCCTATCTACAAATCCTATTGGTATATATTCTCTATTTACTGACGAAACTATAGGTATCAATAATGAATTGTCATTACATTCAAAAAACTCTCTGAATTGATGAGCTCTTAAAGCTTGAGGGTGCAATGTTTTGTCCTTACTGGTAATTCTATAATTGTAGCAATTATCTATGGCTAATTTAACCTCTGGAATTGTCAAAGCATAAGAAAGATTTTCATCACTAATCCAATAACAATATCTTTCTATATTGTTTATGAATTCATCTGAACCAACTTGCTTTTTAATTATTTTATCAATTTCAGTGTATTTATTTATCAATTGGTCTTTTTCTTCCTTTGATATTCTTAAAAACTGTTGGTCGTTGGGCATATTTCCTCGTCTCATTTCAGGGAATTTACTCAGCGGTTTAGTTTGTTTTTGAATATTTTTTGTTGTACCATTTTCTAAGTTGGGAGAAATATTCAGTGTTTTTGTAATAATTCCATCTGTAATTAAAAACTTTGGCTTTTCACTCAAATTTCTTAAACCTATAATTACAACAGTGACGCCTGCTTTACCTTTGGCATTATTCGTCCATTTAAAATCTGTATATGCAAAATCAAACTCAATGTCCATTTCAAAAATTGTCGGCCAGAGAATTCCAACTTGCTCACCTTGACAAATAGAATTCGTTGAAACAAAAGCTGATTTAGCTTTTTCATAGCCTTGTATATATTTAGCACTTTTATAAAACCAAATCGATATATAGTCAAGTTTTCTATATGACTTTATCATATTGATTGAAATATCAAGGTCTTCTTTTTGACTCTTATCCTGATTTCGACTTCCCAAATAAGGCGGATTTCCAATTACATAAACTTCATCTGTTGCCGAAATTGGGCAAGCAACATTCCAATCTACTCTGGTAGCATTTCCTTGTGTAATTTGTCCTGCTTCTTTTAGCGGGAGAATAGGTTTAGACTTTCCAAAATCAAACAAGCGATCTTCAAATACTTTGTTCATTTGGTGTTCTGCCAACCAAAGGGATAGTATTGCCATTTCGTGTGCAAAATCGTCTATTTCTATTCCGTAAAATTGAGAGAGTTGAATGGAAGTCCATTTTATAGTTGGACTTTGTGCTTCTAAATCGGTGATTTTCTCTAGAATAAGTATTTCCAACAAACGGATTTCCTTGTAAGTAATAATCAAGAAATTACCACTACCACAAGCAGGATCAAAAAACTTAATGGTAGCAATGCGGTTAATGAGTTTCTGAAGTTGATTTATAGTTGTAGCATTCTCATAAGCTTCATACAATTCATCTAAAAACAAGGGTTTAATGAGTTTTAAAATGTTTTCTACAGATGTATAGTGCATTCCTAAATCGCTACGGTAATCTTTGTCCACTACCGCTTGAATCATGGACCCGAAAATATCTGGATTGATTTCGGACCATTGTAATTCACCCAGATCAATTAATGTCTTTCTTGCCTTGGGAGTAAATATAGGAGAATTGATTTTCTCCTTAAACAACCCACCATTTACATAAGGAAATTTGGTTAAATAGTTGGGTACTTCTGCAAGATCAGCGTCCTTGGTGTTTAATCGGTCAAATAAGTCATCTAAAAAAGTATGGGTGTCTTTTCCGTTTTCAGCAGTATGCTGTGCTAATGAGTTGGTGAAAATGCTGTCTTGTTCAAATATTTCAGTGTCTTCAGCAAAAAAGCAAAACAGTAAGCGAGATAAGAAAATATTAAGGTTGTGAATACTCTCTTTTGAATTGTAAATAGAAGGATTTTCTTCAATCAACAAATCATATAAATCGGCCATTTTGTAGGACGCATTCCTGTCAGCCTCATTATCGTTACTGGCATTATACACTTCACTTCCAGCCAATGGCAAAAAGAAA
>DATGMT010000155.1:0-17434 GCA_035307265.1 Aequorivita sp. | reverse complement strand
TTTCATTACGCCATTGTTTGTTAGGGGTCTTGATTTTTGTATTTGTGCAACATTCCGTCGTAGAAAATTTTCAAAGTCGATTATAAAAGCATAATCGAGGTGCTCTAGATATATGTCATCGGTATTTCTTTGAATTTCTAGAAATCTCTTAATATAGGTTTCTGTTGTGTAATAGTTTTTTAGGGTTCCTGGTTTTAATACAGACTTCATATTGAATTTGTGGTATTCTGATAGCTGGATGAGAGTTTTCCTTATTTGATCTTCCCCTCGATATCTTGCTATTACGGTTTGGGGGGTAATTAATTTTCGTTCTTTTATAAGTTGGTTATAAGCTTCAATGAGGTCTTTTTCGATTTCGTCAAGAAATATATTTACTTCTATTGCTTCCCTGTTTACTTCTTCAAGTCTTCTAGTTTTTGGATTCCATAGGTTAGCGGGGATTGTTTTCTTTAGACTTACCCTTGATCGTTTTCCATGAGCATTTATTCTCACATAAATAGGTGTTCTTCCATCTACTATTTTATCTGATCTTAACTGAAATAGTACGGTGAATGTTTTTTGGTTTTTCATGATGCGCGCGTTTTCGTGTTAAAAAAAAAATTTGAAAACGAGTGTCAAATCAGTGCATTTGAAAACTAGTTAATCATTCATTTTTGGGTTCACTTACGGCCCCTTTTGAACCTTAAGGGGACCACTTGGGGACCATTTGGGGACCATTTTATATGATTTTGAATCAAATTTAACAGTTTTTTGCTATGGATATAAAAAGGATAAAACCCTGTAAATCATACGATTTACAGGGTTTTAGTGTATTTTAGCATTTTGCTATGTCGAGATGACAGGATTCGAACCTGCGACCCCACGCCCCCCAGGCGTGTACGCTACCAGACTGCGCTACATCTCGGGAATGTTTTATCTTGCTCTTTCCGTGAAAGTTTTTGGAATAAATCCGTTAAACACGGGAGCAATCTCTCAAATGAGCGCGCAAAAATAGCTTAATTATAAGAGATGTCAAAACATTAGAGTAAATCGTCAAGGATATCATTTATTACTGCTTGATTAAAATTTTAATAGTCAATATTAACAATAGGAGGTTTTAAGGTTTGTTAGGGGGGCTTTTGAATATTTCAACATATAAGTATTTTATAAGGATATATGAATTGCCTATTTTAAGCCTCCAATCTTATAGATGGTTATAGGTTTTGTGTTAATCGTGATTTTCAACTTATTTTCGGATTCAGATTAGGAATTAAATCTGTTTTTATTAATAACTTTCATTACTTAATGAAAATTGAAATAATATTTCGTTATTACACATCTTACTTTATATTTGTCGATTGACATATTTACTCTATGAAGCTTTCCTATCTATTATTATTACTTTTAGCGGTTGTTCTGTGTGCTTCTTCTTGTGTTTCTACTAAACAGTTAACCTATTTACAGGAAGACCAGAATAGTATTGATACACTTGGATTATTAAGAAAACGTCAGGAGCCATATCGCTTGCAGATTAACGATCTGTTGAGTGTAAGAATTAAGGTTTTAGATCAGGAGACTGTGGGGATATTTAACCCTGTTAGTGATGCGAATCCGAATGCTACTGGTGAAGAAAAGCTATATTATGATGGGTTTGTTGTAAACGATCATGGAAATATCAGGATTCCTATACTTGGAGAAGTAAATGTTTTAGGGTATACTGTTGATGAAGTTAGGGAGAAGCTTGAGGAGCAATTACTTCGAGATTATTTTAAAGAAGAAGCCAACCTTTTTGTTACTGTGAAGTTAGCGGGTATTCGCTATACAATCAACGGTGAGATTTCGAGTCCTGGTTCAAAAATCATATATCGAGATCAAGTTAGTATAATGGAGGCTATTGCTAACAGTGGAGACATTACACTAACGGGTGATAGGAGTGAAGTTATTATTATTCGTCAATATCCTGCGGGGCAGAAGGTACATCGTATTGATCTCACCAAAATAGAGGCAATGGATTCGCCTTATTACTACGTAAAGCCCAATGACTTAATTTTAATTAATCCACTACCTCAGAAATCATTTGGAACGGGTACAACAGGTTTAGAATCTATACGAACTATAGCTTCTATTTTATCTATCATAGGTACGACAGTTTTATTGATGAAACGATTATAAGCTACTATGAGTGAAGAATTTGAAATAAACGAAAGTCATTCTACATTTGATTTTAAGAGGTTTTTATATAGGCTGCTTCACCATTGGCCTTTATTCTTAATTTCGTTGGCAATAGCTTTTTCATGGGCATATTATGTCAACGTTAGGAAGTTACCCATTTATCAAATGGATAACCTGATAGCAATAAGCGACGATCAGAATCCATTTTTCACGAGCAATACAAGTCTTACTTTTAATTGGGGTGGTACTACTGATAAGGTAAATACAGCGATAATTAGTTTACAATCACGATCACACAATGAGAAGGTTGTGGAAGAATTGCAGTACTACCTAACGTATTATCGAGATGGGAAGTACCAGCAAGAGGATGCTTATAAACAAACTCCTTTTGTTGTTGAAGTTGATACATCTCAGCCACAAATGCTCAATCAGCAAATAAAAGTTGTCTTTCAAGACTCTGTAAATTTTAGATTGAGTATTCATTTTGAAGAAAGTAAAAATCTGAATTTACAAAACTATTCAACAAAGGAGAAGACGAGATTGTTTGTTGAGGCTGGTGAGTTTGCTAAAGAGTTTAAAATAGGTCAAAAGATTTCGACACCTTTTTTCAATGGGGTTTTTATGCCAAATCCAGATGTTATATCTAAGCCTGGAGTTCCATACTATTTAAGTTTTAGTGATTATGATTCAGCCGTTAAAGGTTATTTAGGAATTCGAATTACTCCAGAAACCAAGGGTTCATCTGTTTTAAGGATGAGGTTAAATGGTTATAACAAAGCTAAGTTGGTTGATTACTTAAATACTTCTGTAAAGGTGTTGAGTGACGACATGCTGGAGAGGAAGAACCTATTTGCAACTAAGACCATTCGATTTATTGATAGCAGCCTTGCACAGAAATCTGTTGAGCTTTCAGATGTAGAGGACGAGATGAACCGATTTAAAAATCGGAATGCCATCTTTAATTTAGAGAGTGAAGGTGCTAAAATCAGTGCTAGATTGAATGATCTAGATATGCAGAAGGAAGCTGTAAATCGAGAGTTAAACTATTTTGATATCCTTCAAGACTATTTGACTACTCATTCAGATTATCGAAATGTTCCAGCTCCGTCTGTGGCTGGTATAACCGAAGCAAGTATTGTGAGTGGTGTGGGTCGAATTATAACTCTTTCAGAAGAGAGGAGTAAGCTTCAATATTCTTTTAAAGATGACGCTCCAATTTTCAGTGATATAGATAGGCAGATTGATGCTGTTAAAACGGTATTACTTGAAAATATTCGTTCGAGTAAAAGTTTAAAAACTCAGGAGCTTTCAACCATCAATAGAGATATTGGTCGTTATGAAGGTGAAATTCGAAAACTGCCTAAGGAGCAGCAAGATCTTTTGAAGATTGAGCGAAGATATAATCTTAGTCAAAGTACCTACAACCTTTTCTTGTCTAAGAGAAGTGAGGCTGGGTTGGTTAAAGCGGCTAATGTTAGTGATGTCTTGATAATAGATTCGGCTAAAGACACAGGAGGAGGTAAGATAGGGCCAAATACACAGCTAAACTATATGATGGCTGGTCTGTTTGGTATGTTTATTCCTTTATTAATTGTTTTTGTTAGAGTCTTTTTAGAAACAAAAATCAGAGACGTTAATGAGTTGGAACGAATTACGCCAATACCCCTTTTAGGTGTTATAGGTAGGAGTTACGTAGATACAAACTTAGCTGTTCTCGACAAGCCTAAGTCGGCTATTTCAGAAGGCTTCCGAAACTTGAGATCTAGTTTACAGTTTATGTATAAGCAACAGGGAATTGTTGGTGCTAAAACGGTATTAATAACTTCGTCTGTGAGTGGTGAAGGGAAGACTTTTTGTTCAATTAACTTGGCTTCTATTTTTGCATTGAGTGATAAAAAAACAGTATTAGTTGGTTTAGATTTACGCAAGCCGAAAATACATGTTGATTTCAAAATTGATAATACTTTAGGAGTTGTAAATTACCTTATTAACGATGCTAATCTAGATGAGGTTATACACAAGACAGAGGTGGAATATTTAGACGTGATACCGTCTGGGCCTATTCCTCCAAACCCTGCGGAGTTGCTTATTGGAGATCGATTAGAGGAGTTGTTAAGTTCACTTAAGGAACGATATGACTATATAGTATTGGATTCACCACCTTTAGGTTTGGTTGCAGATTCGTTAGAATTAGCAAGGCATGCCGATGCCACCCTTTATATTGCTCGATATAACTACACACAGAGAAATATGTTCAATTTTGTGAACGAAAAATTCAAAAGGGGTGAGATTACGCATACAAGTGTTGTTTTCAATGGGTATGTTGAGAAAGGTGGTTATGGTTATGGCTACGGATATGGCTATGGTGGGTACGGTTCATACGGTAATGGTTATCATGAACCTGTAAAGAAACCTTCTATTCTAAAAAGGCTTAAGAACGCCTTTCGCAAAGAATAGTTTTTCTTCAATAAAAAACTAATTCAACTAAATAAAATCTATAAAAACCTGTATTTTTGCAGGTTGAAAACCTAATTTCCAAATAAATAGGTGTTTAAATGCCTAAGAAAATATGAAACAAAATCCTATAATAGCAGTAATTGGTCTTGGTTATGTTGGCCTCCCATTAGCAGCTGCTTTTGCTAAAAAGTATAGAGTAATCGGTTTTGACATCAATTCTGAAAGAGTTTCTGAATTAAATAAAGGAGTAGATTCTACACTGGAATTATCTTCGGAAGAACTTAAAGATGCCTTGGCTAAAAATGAGAGCAAAGGCCTTGTTGTAACCGATCAGCAATCAGAACTTGAAGAGGCAACTGTATATGTTGTTACTGTTCCAACTCCAACAAACAAGTACAATCAACCTGTATTGACACCGCTTCAAAAAGCGAGTGAAACAGTAGGGAAGGTGATGAAGAAAGGTGATATTGTTATTTATGAATCTACAGTTTATCCAGGTGTAACCGAGGATATATGTGTGCCTATTTTAGAGGAGGTATCAGGAATGACTTTTAATAAAGATTTCTATGCAGGTTATTCTCCAGAGCGTATTAATCCGGGAGATAAAGAGCATACGGTAACTAAGATATTGAAAGTAACTTCAGGATCTACTCCGGAGTCTGCAAAATACATAGACGACTTATACGCATCAATAATCACTGCTGGGACACATTTGGCTCCTTCAATTAAAGTTGCTGAAGCTGCAAAGGTTATTGAGAACTCTCAAAGAGATATCAATATTGCTTTTGTTAATGAGTTGTCTAAGATTTTTAGATTGTTGGATATAGACACTCAGGATGTACTTGATGCTGCGGCTACAAAATGGAATTTCTTGAGGTTTACACCAGGGCTTGTAGGCGGGCACTGTATTGGTGTTGATCCTTATTATTTGGCTCAAAAGGCTCAGGAGGCAGGGTATAACCCGGAGATTATATTGGCAGGAAGAAGAATGAATGATGGAATGGGTAATTACGTTGCTCAGGAAGTTGTGAAGTTGATGATTGCTAAGGACTGTAAAATCAAGAACGGAAATGTTTTAGTAATGGGAATTACGTTTAAGGAGAATTGCCCAGATATTCGAAACAGTAAAGTGATTGATGTTGTTCAGGAATTAGAAAAGTACAATTTAAACGTAGATGTTTTTGATCCTTGGGCAAATGCTAGTGAAGTGAAAAAAGAGTTTGATATCGATTTGATTTCAGAGGTGTCTAAACTGAAAGAAAGCTATAATGCTGTAGTATTAACTGTAGCACACAACGAATTCTTAGACTTCGACATCAATAAACATGGAGGAGATCCTTGTGTGGTGTTTGATGTAAAAGCCTTTTTAGACAGAGACGGTATAGATGGAAGACTGTAGTAGTTAGATACTACGTCCACGATATCAAAAGGCCTCCTAAGTTTTATACATTAGGAGGCCTTTTTAAATTATGCTAAAGATTGCATTTCTACCAAGTTGTAATATACTCCTTTTAGGGCTAGGAGTTCTTGGTGTTTTCCTTGCTCAACTATTTGTCCTTTTGAAAGCACTACGATGTTATCTGCGTTTTGTATGGTCGATAAGCGGTGTGCGATGACTATAGACGTTCTATTAACCATCATTTTTTCTAAAGCATCTTGAACAAGTCGTTCGCTTTCGGTGTCTAAGGCTGAGGTAGCTTCATCTAGGATCATTATTGGAGGGTTTTTCAAAACAGCTCTGGCAATACTCAATCGTTGTTTTTGCCCTCCGCTTAGTTTGTTTCCGCTATCTCCAATGTTGGTTTCAAATCCTTCTGGTAGATCCTTAATGAATTCATAGGAATTACTTATTTCTGAAGCATTTCTCAATTCGCTATCTGTCGCTTCAGGTTTTCCTAATTTTAAATTGTTTCCAACAGTATCGTTAAACAAGATAGAATCTTGAGAAACAATTCCCATTAATCCACGTAGAGATTTCTTAGAGATGGTTTTGATATCTACACCGTCTATTTCGATATTGCCTTCATTTACGTCGTAGAAGCGAGTTAGTAAGTTTGCAATAGTACTTTTCCCGCTACCTGACTGTCCGACTAGGGCTACTGTTTTGCCTTTTGGGATTTCTAAGGAGAAGTTTTTTAATACGTATTGGTCTTCGTATTTAAAAGAAATGTTTTTAATAGAAATGCTGCTATCGAATTCATTCTTTTCTACGGGATTTTCAATATCGGTAATGGTGTTTTCAGCTTCTAAGAGTTCTAATATTCTATGAGCCGAGCCATCTGCGCGTTTAAGTGAGTAACTAGCCTTAGCAATTGCTTTAGCTGGTGTTAGAATGTTGTAAGCAAGCATTATATACCCAAGGAAAAAGCTAGCGTCTAAAGTCTTGTCAACAAAAACCAAATAACCTCCGTATACTAAAAGGATACCGATAGTTATAATTCCTAGCAGTTCACTTAGGGGAGATGCGAGGTTCTGACGGTTAAGTACTGAGTTTGAGTATTTATAGAACCGTTCGTTACTAGCTTCAAATTTCTTTTGAAATAGGTTTTCAGCATGAAATGCTTTAATTATTCGAAGTCCTCCCATGGTTTCTTCCAAGATAGAAAGAAATACACCTTGTTCATTTTGCACTTTTAGAGAGCCTCTTTTGAGTGATTTTCCAACCTTTGAAATAAGAAATCCTGAAGCAGGCAGGAATAGAAACACAAATAGAGTAAGCTTAGGGCTAATGAAAAGCATGGTAGCCAAAGAGAATATAATTGTCAAAGGCT
Organism: Aequorivita sp.; assembly: GCA_035307265.1. Taxonomy (GTDB): domain Bacteria; phylum Bacteroidota; class Bacteroidia; order Flavobacteriales; family Flavobacteriaceae; genus Aequorivita. The sequence goes on along the minus strand of DATGMT010000155.1, from coordinate 10,055 downwards.
CTCGAATAATCATTTCTAAAACTGAGAGAACAGAGTTTTTTACTTCATCGACGTCACCGCTTAGTCGCGAGATGGTGTCACCTTTTCTTTTTTCGGAGTAGAAGGCAAGTGGAAATTGAATTACCTTACTATACAAATCATTTCGCAGGTCTCTTAAAACACCATTTCTTAGAAAGGTTGAGTAGAACATAGCCATGTAGTTACTCAAGTTTTTAAGAAGAAAAATAGTGATAATAACGCCTATCATAAACATCAACACCTTGAAGTCGCCATGAGTATTAATGGAGTTTACTAGGTGATAGTTTAGGGAGTCTTGAATATAGGTTGTAAGGTTGGTTATTCCGTCATAAGTAGGAACTGCACTCACTTCGCGTTGGTCGCTAAATATCACTTGTAGTACGGGAATTAGTGCTAAAAACGATAGCGTGCTAAAAAGTGCATACAGGATATTAAAAAAGATATTTAGGAAGGCATATCTTTTATAGGGGTAGGCGTAGCGGAGTATTTTTCTGAAATAGTTCATTAACTAACGTTTAGTTGAGCTGCAATAGTATCTATTTTATTCTGAAGTATTTCGGTAAGGTTATCGCCTTTTTCCTCCTCATTCATAGTAAGTGAGTTCACACTGATATAGAATTTTATTTTTGGTTCAGTACCGCTTGGTCTAGCAGCTACTTTACTTCCGTCTTCGGTATAGTAGATTAATACATTAGACTTAGGAAGGTTTAGTTTTGTAGTCTCACCAGTTAGGATATCGGTTCGGGTATCTTTTAATACGTCATCTATTCGAATCACTTTGCTTCCTGCAATTTCAGTAAGAGGGTTTTCTCTGAATCCTTTCATCATTTCTGAGATTTCTTCGGCACCTTTCTTTCCTTTTTTAACAAGAGAAATTAAGTGTTCTTGATAGTTTCCGAATTCATTGTAGACTTCGGTCATGTATTCAAATATGCTACTGCCGTTAGCTTTCTTTTGAGCTGCGATTTCACAAGCAATTAGTGTAGAAGTAACCGCATCTTTATCGCGCACGAAGTCGCCAACTAAGTATCCGAAGCTTTCTTCGCCACCTCCAATAAATTCAAGTTCAGGGTAGTCTTTAATCATTTTGGCAATCCACTTAAAGCCGGTTAAGCCTTCCATGTATTTAACATTGAAGTGGTCTGCTACTTTCTCTACCATAGGAGTTGATACGATGGTTGATGCAACAAACTGTTTACCGTTTAGTTTGCCTTGTTTTTTCCATTGATCAAGTAGGAAATGCGTCATTAGAACCATGGTTTGGTTTCCATTGAGTAGTTGCATTTCGTTATTGCTATTTCTAACTGCAACCCCTAATCGATCACAGTCGGGGTCTGTGCCGATTACAATGTCGGCATTTTCTTTTTCTGCTAGTTCTAAAGCCATTTTTAGAGCTTCAGGTTCTTCAGGGTTAGGTGATTTTACAGTAGGAAAGTCGCCGTTAGGTTCAGCTTGCTCTTTTACAATGGAAATGTTCTTATATCCTGCTTTTTCTAACACTTGCGGGACCATGGTTATGGAAGTTCCATGTAGTGAAGTAAAGACAATTTTTAGGTTTTCTCTTGCTTCTTTGGAAGTGTTGAAAGTTCCGTTTTTGATAGATGCTTCAGAAAAAGCAATATCTACTTCTTTATCTATGTATTCTATTAAGTCTTCGTTAGCAGAGAAGTTAACGTCTTCGTAGTTTAGTTTGTTTATTTCGGCAATAATTTCGCCGTCTTGAGGTGGGACTAATTGTCCGCCATCTTCCCAATATACTTTATAGCCGTTGTATTCAGGAGGGTTGTGTGATGCAGTTAGCACAATTCCACTTTGGCATCCTAGGTGTTTTACGGCAAATGAGAGTTCTGGTGTTGGCCTTAATTCAGAGAAAAGGAACACTTTTATTCCATTTGCAGAAAATACGTCGGCTACAATTTTAGCAAACTCTTTACTGTTGTGGCGACAATCGAATGCGATTGCTACCTTAATATCTTGATTTTGAAATTGTTTTTTGAGGTAATTTGAAAGTCCTTGGGTATTTTTTCCTAAGGTGTATTTATTGATTCGATTATCACCCAATCCCATGATTCCTCGCATTCCCCCGGTTCCGAACTCAAGGTTTTTATAGAAGCTATCTTCTAGTTTTTCCGGATTGGAAGCCATCATTTCTTTTATTTCTTTTTGAACTTTCTCTTCAAAAAAAGGAGTGAGCCATTTATTGACTTTATCTAAGGTTTTTGGATCTATGTAAATCATTCTTCGAAATTAAAGTTGCAAAAATAGCAATAAAAAGCTTGAAGTCTTAAGCCTTTTAGTATTAGTGAGTTTAGAGTTAAAGAAATCTGGATTGTTTCTTTAGCCGATAGTCTTTTTAATAATATAGTTAGGAGAGTTTCTTTTATTCCGAAGGATTAATTCTCCTAAAAACCCAGCTAAGAAAAGCTGACTTCCTAAGATCATTGCCGTTAGAGCTGCGAAGAACTCGGGTCTTTCGGTTAGTAATCTCCCTGTTGGAGTAATAAATAGTTTATCAATGCCAAGGTATAGAGCAAAGCAAAACCCTACAAAAAGCATCATGGCGCCTAATGCTCCAAACAGGTGCATAGGTCTTTTTCCAAATCGAGAAAGAAACCAAATGGTAATAAGGTCTAAGAATCCACGAATAAACCGTTCGCCTCCAAATTTGGTGACTCCGTATTTTCGTGCTTGGTGTTTTACTGGTTTTTCAGAGATGTTTTTAAAACCGGCATTTTTTGCTAACACGGGAATATAGCGATGCATTTCGCCAGTAACCTCAATTGATTTTACAACTCTTCTTTTATATGCTTTCAGGCCACAGTTGAAGTCGTGTAGTTTTACTCCAGAAGTTTTTCTGGCAGCGTAGTTGAAAAGTTTTGAAGGTAGGTTTTTTGTTAGTACAGAATCATAACGTTTTTTCTTCCATCCCGAAACAAGATCGAAGCCGTCTTCTGTAATCATTCGGTATAGTTCTGGAATTTCTTCAGGACTATCTTGAAGGTCGGCATCCATAGTAATCACAACGTCGCCTTTAGCCATTTCGAATCCAGCGTGAAGCGCTTGAGATTTCCCGTAGTTTTTTTGGAAGTGGATGGCTTTGATCTCTGGGTTTTCTTTACAGATGTTTTCTATGATTTCCCAAGAGCTATCAGTACTACCATCGTCTATAAATATAAGTTCATAAGAATATCCATTGGACTGCATGACTTTAGCAATCCAATGGTGTAATTCTTTTAAGGATTCTTCTTCGTTAAGAAGAGGTATAACGATGGAGATGTTCATTTAATAATTTAGAATTGTTGAGGAGGGTTTTTTCTTAATGCTAGTCCTGCGATAACCGAGATTATAAACCCAAAAAACATAGTTCCAATGATAGCAAAAGCAGACATAATCCATGGAGTCATGAATTTTGCAGACATTTCCATAGACATATTTATTTGCTCTTCAGTCAGGTTTGGGTTTTTGGCCATTTCCTCGCGAGTGAAGTCCATTGTTTTTTGAATGAAATCAGGGTCAATGTATGTAATGAAGATATAATTGAAGATTATAGAGATGATTCCTGCTATCAGGCTAATTGCCAGTCCTGTTTTAATAGATTGTCCGAAGGTTAGGTAGCTATTGTTTTCGTTTTTAAATGCTTTAAGTCCTAAAACTATAATTGCTATAGAAATTAAAAGCTGTCCGAATGTAAGCCACCACGGACGATCGATATGTGCATCTAACGCATATGAGATTACTTGTAGTACAATTGTAAAAAGTCCTAAAAGCACTCCATAATTAAGTGCGATTTTTTGAATAGAGGGAGATTGTGTTTCCATTGATGATTTGAGTTAGGCCGATGATAACGGCAGGTTATACCTGTTTGTTAGCAAAGATAGAAAAACGTTACATAAAATATCATAATAGATTTAATTGATGCTGTGTGATTATAGCCTTACCTTTGCGGCAAAGCTAATCTAAATAAGCTTTAAATCTTTATTAGTTGTGTCCGACTAAGATTTAAGACCATTCCACTAATAGATGTAAGATACAAGACTTGCTTCTTAATAGTTTGATAGTCAGGTTGGTTTGATTAATTATTTTTTCTAGCTTTTAAGCCTCAGAGGTGAACATAATAGCGAGGTGTCTCTTAATAGAATCCCTTTAAGTTCACGTTTTCTCTAGTTAAACAAGGGGTTGTAATATTTTAATTGGACAACAGTGAATCTTTATAAATAAAAAAGTATATTATTTTGTTGCGGGATTGTAAATATTACTTAAATTTGCAAACTCAATTCCGAAAGGTCGGAAAAAGCATTAAAAAATTAATTAGAAGATGAAAAAAGGTATCCACCCAGAAAATTATAGACTGGTTGCTTTTAAGGACATGAGCAACGATGATATTTTCCTTACAAAATCAACCGCGGACACTAAAGAAACTATCGAGGTAGATGGTGTTGAATATCCTTTGGTGAAAATGGAGATCTCGCGCACTTCCCATCCATTCTATACTGGAAAGGCAAAACTTATCGATACTGCTGGACGTATTGACAAATTCAAAAGCAAATACGACAAGTTTAAAAAACCTGCTAAGAAAGCTACTGAAGAGTAGTTCTTACTATACTATATTTATCAAGCCTTCGAGAAATCGGAGGCTTTTTTATTTTTAACAGGATATATTCCTTTAACTAACATTCGATTGTTGATTTTTTATTAATATTGAAGTAGCTTGATTAGCTTAATTCGATCAAGAGGAAAAACATCTCACAAAAGCATATTTTATGAATTATATACTATTCGACGGAAACATCCGAAATCAATTACTTCCTTTTACTTTCACACGTCCAGTTGCAGAAATTAGAGTAGGAATCTTAACCATTCGAGAAAAGTGGGAGCATTTTTTAGGAATGGCTACTACAACAGTTACTGAAGATTACCTCTCAGAGAAATATCCTTTTTTAGAGCTTGATAAGAATGTTTTTATCAACGCTTCATTTTTGCCCTCTCAGAACTTAGCAAACATTGTGATGGGATTAGAAGAAAATCAAGCATTGTTCTTTGAAGATGAACCGTTAGCTTTCTTTGCTTCTGAAGGTCAGGAAGTGGATTTTGATACCTGTGAAGTTATTCAATATGCTTATCACGATGTTTTACGAATTGAGAATACTTGGGATATTTTCTCCAAAAACGGAGAGGCTTTAAAAAGAGACTTCGAAATGCTTACAAAGGGAAGGGAGTCACAGCCCATTCCAGAAGGTGTTTTGGTTAAGAATCCTGAAAATGTTTTTATAGAAGAAGGAGCTACTTTAGAGTTTTGTACTTTAAATGCTTCCGAAGGTCCTATATATATTGGGAAAGGTGCTGAGGTGATGGAAGGATCACTTGTTAGGGGGCCATTTGCATTGTGTGAACATGCTATTTTAAAAATGGGCGCAAAAATATATGGAGCAACTACTGTTGGACCCCATAGTAGAGTGGGAGGAGAGGTTAATAACTCTGTTATTTTTGGATATTCAAATAAAGGTCATGATGGGTTTTTAGGCAACTCAGTTTTGGGCGAATGGTGTAATTTAGGTGCAGACACAAATAATTCTAATCTTAAAAATAATTATGCCGAAGTGCGTTTATGGAGTTATGAAACCGAAAGTTTTGCTCGTACAGGTCTTCAGTTTTGTGGACTGATGATGGGTGATCACAGCAAATGTGGAATTAACACCATGTTTAATACGGGGACAGTTGTTGGCGTGAGTGCTAATATCTTTGGAAGCGGGTTCCCTCGTAACTTCGTCCCTAGTTTTAGTTGGGGTGGAAGCAATGGATTTACTACTTATAAAACCAATAAGGCTTTTGAAGTAGCAAAAGTTGTAATGGCTAGAAGAAAGGTTGAATTTACAGAAGTAGATTCTAATATCTTAGAGCATATTTTTGAGGAAACTTCGAAGTGGCGAAAGTCCTATTAGCTTGAAGAGACTGCTAGTAAGTGCTACTGAGAGCTCGTTGCAGTTTTCTTTACTCTTTTAAGTACGAGAAAGTTTTGAGGGTTAATTCCTAATCCGCTTACGTTTTTATTTACGAATCTAACAGCCATATCATAGAACAGAGGTACGATTGGAGCTTCATCAACTATAATGGAATCCATTTTGGCGTATAATGTTTTTCTTTCGTCAATTTCTGAGATGGTCAGCGATTTACGGTAGATGGAGTCGTAAGTTTCATTTTTAAAATGCCAATAATTAGGTCCGTTAGGCGCAAAATTCTTGCTATAAAAGAGTGAAAGATAATTTTCTGCATCAGGATAGTCGGCAATCCAGCTTCCTCTAAAGATATCTAGGTCGCCGCTACTTTTCATTTGCCTGAGAGTAGAAGGCGGCATTACGTCTATGGTAACGCTAATTCCTACTTTTTCTAATTCTCGTTGTATGTATTCACATAAATCTAGATATTGGCTATTCGTTCCAATAACTATTTCAGGTTTTAGATCGCCTGTTTCGTCTTTGTACTGCTGAACAAGTTCCTTGGATTTTTCTGGATTATAGGAGTAGCCTTCAATTTCATTATAGCCAGGGAGTCCTTTTGGTATAAATCCGTGAACAGCGGGAATTCCCATTCCATTCCGAAGGTAGGTAATCATTTTTCCACGATCGAAACCGTAGTTGATAGCTTGTCTAAGAGCTTTGCTTTTGATTTCAGGAGTGTTGCTGTTCATGAAGAACCCGAGATATTCAGTGTTGAGATATGGTCCAGTAACCATGTAGGCTAAATCTTCATATTTAGACTGAAGTTTACCTTTTGTTGTGAGTAGTTCATCTTTATAGCTATTGTCTAATCCCGATATAAAATCTAGCTTTCCTTGAGCAAATTGCAGGAATTCACTTTGTTTATCTGGTAAAAAAGTTATGGCAACTGCTTCTAAATAGGGGAGTTGGTTTCCGTTTTCATCTTTTTCAAAATATAGAGGGTTTTTTCTAAAGACTAATTTTACATTTTCTTCCCACATTTTAAATTGGAATGGGCCGGTGCCTACGGGATTTCTTCTAAAATCATTACCATAAAATTCAATTGCTTCCTTAGGGACAACAGAGCAATATCTCATTGAAAGTAGTCCAAGAAAAGCAGGGAAGGGTTGTTTTAGTTGGATTACCAAAGTTGTGTCGTTTTCTGCGGTGTAGCTACCTACATAGTTCATTACCCAACTACCTGGTGAAGCTACTTTGTTGTCGGTTAACCGATTAAAGCTATAAACGAAATCGGAAGCAAGAACTCTTCTCGTTGAGTCTTTTTGGCTGTTTGCGAAAGCTTTGTTTTTATGAAAGTATACGTCGTCTCTCAGGTAGAAAGTGTAGGTAAAAGTAGAGTCGTTAATCATCCAGCTTTTTGCAATATCTGGTTTGATATTTAGCGAATCGTCAAGTTGTACTAAGCCATTATAGAGTTGATTATCTGGCCAAATAGCTTGAGGATTTCTTGCAAAAGCCGGATCGAGGGTGGGTATGTTTCCATGTTCATTATATCTAAAAACGAGGTGATTGTTGTCGTTGTTTGTTTTATTAGAGCATGAAAAAAGAGAGAAAGCGATTATGCCAAAAACCCATAAATAAATGCGGGATGCTGGGTGTTGGGTGCTGGGAAGCAAGTTTTGCGTAGTAAAATTCATTTATCTAAAGAAATTTTCTGCGATATGCAGTTGTGATGTTCATTAAGTGATAACAAAAGTTGTGTTTTTCTTGGAAATAATTTTAATCTATGTAATCACGATTTTTCGACTTATATAAGCAAGTGGCTACCTTAGCTAAAGATCCAATTGCATATCCTAAAAACTTTTTCTGATCCGGATTGGAATGTAAAATAGAGCCTTCCGATATGTTTAATGCTACTGAATCTGCCGTCTTTCTAAATTGAGCGATAAGATTGTATATTTCTTTTTTTGGGAATGTTTCAGTAATAACATTTACATCTTCGCCCAATTCCATAGCTATCCCCATATCTTTAATTTTTCAAATTTAAAGATCATGATGTTTTCATTTGGTCAAAGATAGGGCATCTTTTTGTACTTTTTCAATCTGCATCCATTCTTCAGTTCCAATATTCTCACCATTCATCTAGCATCGGGCGCTGAGTCATTTCTTCAAAATATCCCTATATTTGTAGCTTCAAAACAATCTTATGCATTCACCAAAAAAAGTTGCTTTCTATACCTTAGGTTGTAAGCTTAATTTTAGCGAGACCTCTACTATTGCTCGAAGTTTCGAGGATGAGGGGTTTGATCGTGTTGAATTTAATGAAAAGGCCGATATTTATGTAATAAACACATGTAGTGTTACTGAGAATGCAGATAAGCGTTTTAAGACAATTGTAAAACAGGCGCAGAAAGTCAATCCGAATGCTTTTGTAGCGGCTATAGGATGTTATGCACAGCTCAAGCCACATGAGTTGGCTGATGTGGATGGAGTAGATTTAGTTTTGGGTGCTACAGAGAAATTTAAGATCACAGATTACCTTAATGATCTTGCTAAAAACGATTTTGGAGAAGTTCACTCTTGTGAAATTGAGGAGGCTGATTTTTATGTAGGCTCTTATTCTATTGGAGACAGAACTCGGGCATTTTTAAAAGTGCAGGATGGTTGTGATTATAAATGTACCTATTGTACAATTCCTTTGGCTAGAGGTATTTCAAGAAGTGATACTTTAGAGAATGTATTGAAAAATGCATTTGAGATATCACAGCAAGGAATTAAAGAAATAGTGCTCACCGGCGTTAATATTGGTGACTATGGTAAAGGTGAATTTGGCAACAAAAAGCACGAGCATACTTTTTTAGAATTAGTAAAAGCTTTAGATGAGGTTGAAGGAATTGAAAGACTTCGAATTTCTTCAATTGAACCTAATCTATTAAAGGATGAAACAATTGAGTTTGTTTCTAAGTCTAGGACTTTTGTTCCGCATTTTCACATTCCTTTACAAAGCGGGAGCAATGATATATTGAAGTTGATGCGACGTCGTTATATGCGAGAATTGTATGTTGAGAGAGTTTCTAAAATTAAGGAGTTAATGCCTGATGCTTGTATTGGGGTTGACGTGATTGTTGGCTTCCCTGGTGAAACCGATGAGCATTTTTTAGAGACATATCATTTCCTTAACGAACTGGATATTTCATATTTACACGTATTTACTTATTCTGAAAGAGATAACACTCCAGCAGCTGAAATGGAAGGAGTAGTTCCTAAAAAAGTGAGAAATAAGCGCAGTAAAATGCTTCGAGGTCTTTCGGTTAAAAAACGTAGAGCATTTTACGAAAGTCAGCTAGGTTCAACCCACACGGTTCTATTTGAAGGAGAAAACAAACTAGGGTATATTCATGGGTTTACAGAGAATTACGTTAAGGTAAAAGCTCCATGGAATCCTGAGTTGGTAAATACCTTACACGAGGTCACACTTACAGAAATAGACACAGATGGATTGGTACGGTTTAAACAAGAAGCTGAAGCTTCTTATTCCGCACTTTAAATTATTGGAAGTATAATCCTATTGATGTAGTTTAAATATTTTAGAGGTTAATCCCTACAGGTAAAAGATCTCTATATTTTCTACGGTTTTTTCGTAAGAATCCTGCTATCTCAGGGCTAGTAGGCACTAAGTTTATCCCTCTGTCTTTTACTTCTGCGAATACTGCTTTAATAAAAACTTCTCTTAAACCTTGTGCTTCCATTTCTTCTGGCATTTCATACTTGGTCAAGAAGATTTTACGTTCTTGTAGAGAGTACTCAATTCGGGCCATTTGATCATTAACTTCAAGTTCAAACTGCCTTAAAAATTCGTTGTCGATAATTGCTACATCTTCACTCATTGGTTTATGTGTTTTAAAATTTTATCAGCATATATTTGATATAGACATACAAGGAATTGGACGTAAAAAAGAATTTATGTCTGAGTTCCTTTTGAGAATGTACTATAAAGTAGTTGTTTGGTCTGTTTTCAAAACAAATAGCTATTGATAGATTTCGACTTTAAGAAAGTTGTGATTCTATCTTTGCAATTGTAAATTTACGAAAAATCTTTGG
>DATGMT010000154.1:0-3731 GCA_035307265.1 Aequorivita sp. | reverse complement strand
GGCGTGACTTCTGGGATGGGGCCGTCGTCGAAAGTTAGATAGATAGAATTTGACGAACGTGAAAATGCCCAAATCCTTTCAGGATATAATCGCTGAATGAATTTGGGCATTTTTACTGTTTTAACTCTCAACTTTGTTTTTATTCGGGAAGTTCTTCTTGAAAGTTTTGAAGTCCCTCTTGTTGTAACATTTCCAATACGGCAGAATCTAAATCCATCGGGATATCAATTCCTGAATCTGTTCTGATGTCTCTGTCTAAATCCAACATTTCATCTTCAGAATAGAAATGACTAAACATCTTTATATAGTTGTTGAACTTAGTGGCTTCTTCTTGACTATAGGATGGATCATCAAAGATTCCAACAATTCTAACCAAGCTTCTATACCTTTCCATATCGGTTATAATGTCGTCAGCTACCTTTCGTTGTCTGTTGTAGGTTAAGCCATTAAAGTATTCTAAATGCTCTTGATACATTTTGGACACGTCTTGATAAACTTTTCGGGCTTTTTCAGTTTTTCCGAGTTCGTAATAGCCTAAGACATAAGGTTCTAAAAGCGAGTAGTATTCAAAATACTCCACAGGCATTTTCTCCATGGCTAAGTCTAATATTACCTCAGCTTTGTCTTCTTTCCCTTCGTTTATCAAGGCTTCGGCCAATCGAGCTAGGTTGCTTCTATAAGTAATACCGTTTTTTCTAGTTTCAGTATCGTGGTATATGTCAGGGCTGCCACTATTACCCCAATCCCAACTCATCACTATATTGTACATTTTATCGGCATCAATTCTTCCCATGTCAAAAGGATTTCTTTTGTCGATAGGGGTTTTAATAGGAACTAGTTTATAAACTACTCCTTCCAATTGGAGATACTCCTTCATCCAAATATAATCGTCATCCCCAAAACTACCTCCGCTAAAATAGATAGGGCGTTCCCAGTTGTTGTTGGCAATAATATCAAGCATCATCATGCGGTTTTTGTAAATAATGCTTCCTTTCAGATCGATATAGATGTCTGAAACAATTTTATCAGCATCTTTAGGGTCTACAATACCATTTTCCAATACCTTCTCTTTATTGACAGGAACTCGAATTACTTTAGAAGGGAATGTATGTACCCACTGCCCACTCTGAAGCTCTATTTGAGTGTTTTTAGAGTCGTCTGCCACAAAGTTCATCCACGTTTTAATATCGATAGTGTCTCTATTGGTCCTTTGGTAGAATAAAAAGTCTCGTGTTCCCCATCGGTATTTTTGATGGGTCATTTGTGAAGGAATAGGGTCGCTTGTGAAGGCCTTTTTCTTCATATCATCAATATACCAGTCGGTTTGAAAAAGACTAGTATTCACAACTCTCACGTCTTGTCTGTACCCTTCAACATTTTGAATATACCAAAGCGCGAAAGTGTCATTATCTCCAATGGTGAATAGAATTGCGTTTTCATCACAAGAATCAAGATACATTCTTCCCATTGCTTGAGCAGTATAGCGCTCACTCCTGTCGTGGTCGTCCCAGTTTTGAGAAGCTAAAAGTACAGGGCCGGCTAAAACAGTTGCAGTTAGAACTATAGGAAGTGCCATTTTAGGTTTTAGATACTCTTTTAGTAAATCGAAAAGTGCATAGACTCCATATCCAATCCACATGGCAAAAACATAGAAACTTCCCACTAATGCATAGTCTCTCTCACGTGGTTCGAATGGACGTTCATTTAGGTAAACCTTTAGCGCTAATCCTGTAAAAAGGAAAAACACTAACAGCACCCACCAGCTTTTCTGATCGTTTTTAAAGTGAAATACAAAACCTATCACCCCTAATATTAAGGGAAGGAAGAAATAGGTGTTTCGTCCTTTGTTATTTTTTACGTCGCTCGGGAGATTGTCCTGACTTCCAAGCCGGAGTTCATCGATGAATTTAATTCCACTGAGCCAATTTCCATGTAAATCGGTATACCTTCCTTGTATGTCATCTTGTTTTCCAACGAAATTCCACATGAAGTAACGCCAATACATATACCCAAATTGGTATTCAAACATGAATTTAAGGTTTTGGAAAAGACTAGGACGTTCTATATTTATATACTCTCCAAATGTTTTTAGGAATTTATCATAGTCTTCAGTGTCTACAAGACCTTGGTTATAAGCTTGTTTAAACTTATTGACCTCTTCAACCAATCTAGGCTCATCGAGGTATTCAGATTTTATTGAAAAGTTGAGCCCACCAGTAAATTCCATATAGTTTGAACTGTGCTCAGTACTCCACATTCTAGGAAGGAATCCTTTTTGGGAATCGTCTGTGTTTTGTAGTGCGTTTTTGTAGTTATTAACGATTACATATTTCTTGCTTACTGTATCTTTTTCATAGTTTGGCTTGTCATCTTTGTACGGATTGGTTTCATCTAGACCAACATATGCTTCAGAGAACATAGGGCCGTAGAGCAAATGTGTTTCTGGATACTGCTCTCTATTGTAGTATGCGAGAAGTTCGCGAGCATTATCGGGATTGTTTTCGTTAATTACTGTTCCGGCATTGGCGCGAATTGGTAGCATCATCCAGCTAGAAAACCCAATAAAAATGAATAATGTACAAAGAACAAGTGTGTTTAAGTGAACAAATCCTTTTGAGCGTGTATAACGAAGTAAATAGTAAAATAGGCCTATAAATATTAGACCAGCAATGATAGTTCCACTGTTAAAGGGCAATCCAATGGAGTTGATAAAGAACACTTCTAGTCCGCTGAAAAACTTCATTGTCATTGGCAATAGAAATATGAAAATGAATAGAAGTACAGCGACACTAACAATATTTGCAACTATAAAATTCTTTACAGTTACAGTTTTATAATGTTTGAAAAAATATAGGAATCCAATAGCTGGAATCGTTAATAGCGCCATAAAGTGGACTCCAAAGGAAAGCCCGATGATAAATGAAATGAGTATTACCCATCTATTTCCTCTTGGTTCAAGCATTTCTCTTTCCCAACGTAAAGCGGTATAAAACAGAATAGACATTAGGCATGCCGCCATGGCATATACTTCTGCTTCTACAGCGCTAAACCAAAAAGAGTCTGTGAATGAAAAGGCTAGTGAACCAACAGCAGCACTTCCAAGAATGGCTATGGCTTTTGTGGTATTGATATCTTCATGTTTTGAAACCATGTTAGAAATCAAGATGGTCAAAGACCAAAACATAAACAGAATTGTAAAAGCGCTTGCAAAAACCGACATAAGGTTAATTGTGAGCGCTATATATGAAGAGTCTAAAGCGAAAATAGAGAAGAAAGCTCCGATAATTTGATATAGTGGAGCTCCTGGAGGGTGTCCTACCTCGAGATTACTCGAAGTGGTGATATATTCTCCTGCGTCCCAATAACTAGCGGTTGGTTCTACTGTAATCCAATAGGTTGTAAGAGCTATAGCAAATACAGTCCAGCCAGATATTTTGTTCCATTTAGTAAAGTCAAAAGTCCCCATAGACACGTTTAAAGTTTATTAGCTGCGAATTTAATGATAAAATGCATACTAGCGATTATGTTATTGATGTAACGTAGTTTTAGAGATTAGATTTTGGCTGAAATTATGTGAAAATTAAATTTCGGCAATTTTTTGAGAAAAAGATTTGCACAAACAAAAGATTGTAGTAAATTTGCCGCTCGTTATGGAATTGGCCCATGGTGTAACTGGCAACACGTCTGGTTTTGGTCCAGAAGAGTCTAGGTTCGAGCCCTAGTGGGCCAAC
>DATGMT010000153.1:0-26441 GCA_035307265.1 Aequorivita sp. | reverse complement strand
ACTGCACGCGGACGTAAACCATCGTCTATCCAGCTTTTACACTGTCCGTAAACATTGGTTTTCCAATCCTTTTTGTGATTGACTAATATCCATTCTTTTAAGAAATCTTCATATTGATTTAAAGGTAAAAACCAATGTTTTGTTTCCTTATAGACTGGTTTGTTTCCAGTAATTACACTTTTTGGATCGATTAAATCTGTAGCATTCAAGCTACTTCCACATTTTTCACATTGATCGCCATAGGCTTCCTCGTGTCCACATTTAGGGCAAGTACCAATAACAAATCTATCTGCCAAAAACTGTTTAGCCTCTTCGTCGTATAATTGTTCAGTTACTTCTTCTACAAATTTTCCGTCTTCGTATAGCTTTTTAAAGAATTCAGAAGCAGTTTCGTGATGAATCTTGGCCGAAGTGCGCGAATAGTTATCGAATGAGATCCCAAAATCGGCAAAACTATCTTTTATGATTTTGTGATATTTATCCACAACTTCCTGTGGAGTAATACCTTCTTTTTTTGCTTTCAAATTTATGGCTACTCCGTGTTCGTCGCTTCCACAAATAAAAGCAACGTCTTTGTTTTGAAGGCGTTGATATCTAGCATAGATATCTGCAGGAACATAAACTCCTGCCATATGACCAATATGAATTGGGCCATTGGTGTAAGGAAGAGCCGCGGTGATTGTATATCTTTTTGCTGTTTCAGGTGCTTTTTGTGAAGCAGAATTTTTTGGTGTTTCCATAAATGAAATTTAGAGAGTGCAAAGGTACAGTTTTCAAGAAGAAATAGAGGAAACCTATTTCGGTAAAGGGCGAAGATTTATATCTTTAAATCAAAATAGATTTATGAAGCGATATGCATTTCTAATTTTTTCGGCTATCTCCCTGTTTTGGAGTTGTGATGAGAAAATGAAAAGGGTAATTGAACCCGGCGAAAAAATAGAAACTACTGAAAAACAAACTGTAGAAGAACCACCCAAAAAGGAAGTAGTTACTCTTGAAAAAATAGCAGAAATAGCAGACCAAGGCAATTTGGAATCTATCTATCCAATAAAGAATATAGAAAGCGAAACACGGCTAATTAACGAGGGAATGGACAAAGCAAAAGTTATTTGGATAAATAGAAATGAAAAAGATGAGATTCGAATTGATTTTAGGCCAAAGGACTCTACAAAAGTTTTTAGAATTACAGTAAAAGGTAGGGAGAATCCATTTGAATCTATAACTGGTGTTAGAAACGGGATGTCCATTGATCAGGTTAACTCAATTAATCGAAAACCTGTTGACTTTTACGGATTTAATTGGGACTTTGGAGGAGCAGCTATTTTCAATGGTGGCTTTTTAGAAGATAAAAATATCATGGTATATTTCACGACCGACCAAAAAGTTGGAAAACGATTTGTAGGAGATGCTCCTCACAGTTTTGAAGAAGCTAAAGGAGCAAACCTCAATCTTTATGTGAATAAAATTGTGTTTACACCATCTAAAAACAATAAACTTTGAAAACACCTGAGTACTTAAAAAAAGGAGATTCGATTGGAATTATATCAACCGCTCGAAAAATTTCGAAGAAGGAATTAGAATCCTCTTTGAAGTTTATTGAAAGTTGGGGCTTTAATATCGTCTTCGGAAAATCAATTGGAGCCGAAGATGACCAGTTTGCAGGAAACGACGATTTACGTGCAGCAGATTTACAAGAAATGCTTGACAATCCAGAAATTAAAGCAATTTGGTGTGCAAAAGGAGGTTACGGAACCGTTAGAATTATTGATAAAATAGATTTCTCAAGCTTTATAAAGCATCCAAAATGGGTTATTGGATACAGCGATGTAACTGTTTTACACTCTCATATTCACAACTTAGGAATTGAAACACTACACGCACAAATGGTTTCTGGCTTGGAGACAAAAACTAAAGAAACTTCAGATTCGCTTTTAGATGTTTTGCTAGGTAAAAACTATAAAATCTCATACAAAACTTTGAATTCTTTGAATAGACCGGGGGCTTCAAAAGGCGAGTTAATTGGAGGAAATCTCTCAATGTTATATTCTTTATGCGGAAGTAAATCATCAATAAACACAGATGGCAAGATTCTTTTTATTGAAGATTTAGATGAATATCTATATCATATTGACCGCATGATAATGAATCTGAAACGAAATGGAATGTTTGAAAATCTAGCGGGACTGATTGTTGGCGGAATGACTGAAATGAACGACAACACTATTCCTTTTGGAAAAACAGCAGAAGAGATAATTTGGGGTACAGTTAAGGATTACGATTTTCCTGTGTGTTTTAATTTTCCCGCCGGTCATGTTGAAGACAATCGTGCGTTGATTATGGGGAGAGAAGTAGAATTAAATGTTCATGATTCAGGTATAAATGTTCGGTTTTAACCAAAAACCAGATAAATTAAATATAAATGGCCTCACACAACGAACTTGGAAAAATTGGGGAAGAAATAGCCGTTCAATATTTATTAAAGAATGGCTACAAAATTCTATGTCGGAACTTCTATTTCGAAAAGGCAGAGATAGATATCATTGCGCAAAAAGAAGAAGACACAGTAGTTATTGTAGAGGTAAAGACACGAAACAGCGATTTTTTTGGTGACCCTCAAAGCTTTGTAACCCCTAAAAAAATTCAACGTTTAGTTAAAGCCGCGAATGAATATATCATTTCTAATGACCTTGATGTAGAAGCCCGCTTTGACATTATCGCCGTTCTTAAGAATAAAACCCAGGAAAGTTTAGAACATTTTGAAAATGCATTTTATCATTTTTAAACCTGCTATTTTCTAGACCTCAAAGGTCTTGGAGACCTTTGAGGTCTTAATTTCTAACCTGTTTTATCCTATAATAAATATCCAAAACTTTACTCGATAGTAAGTAATACTGCAGGATTTGGAGAATCAATTTTCTTACTCCACAACTCAATAAATTATTTTAAATGATCGGTTATTTTGGAGTCTAGAGGCTTCACTCTCGAACCGAATTTCTCCATAAGTCGCCCCTCTTCATCGATTAAGTATTTATTGAAATTCCAAGTCACCTTACTATTTTTAACGCCATTGTTTTCTTTCTTCGTCAACCACTGATAAATAGGTGCCATATCCTTTCCTTTAACTGATATTTTTTCTGACATCGGAAAACTCACCCCGTAATTTCTTTCGCAGAACTCTGCAATCTCGTCATTAGTTCCTGGCTCTTGTCTAAGAAAATTATTGGCTGGAAATCCTATAATCACCAATCTATCCTTATACGTTTTATATAATTTTTCCAACTCTTTATACTGTGGTGTGAAGCCACATTTGGACGCAGTATTTACAATCAGGATCTTTTTCCCTTTAAAGTTTGACAAATTCAATGTTTCGCCCTCAAGCGTAGTTATTGAAAATCCGTGAATTGTAGATGGCATTTGCTCTTGTGAATTCATAATAATAGAAATTAAGAAGATTGGAAAAAGTATTAATCGAATCATGTAAATTTAGTTTTAATGAAGCTTCTGTAAAATATATAAGAACTTCGTTAACCACGGAATAGGAAGAAATCTTCCTTCATTGGTTCAATTTTTTCATCTCTGTTTTCAATAATATACTCCAGTGATTTTTCTGTAAACAAAAGGCCCTTTTCAGTTAGAGTAATGATATCATCTTGAATTTCAATTAGATTATTTTTTAAGGCCAAATCTAATACGGTTCGAGCTCTCACTTCTTGCCAGTTGATATGTTCACGCAAGTGATTTACGTGTCGCTCTCTCTTTTCTTGGTGTCTGTTTAGGTGAAGTAGAAAAGTGATTAATGAAACTTCAGTTCTTTGTCGTTTTTGACGATACAATACAGAAATCAATCCTTTGTTTGGTGCAAATAAATAGACCAATAAGAAAATCACACCCAAGGTTGTAGCGATAGATCCAGCAATAGAAGCATCTAAAAAATGAGCAAACCAATATCCTCCAATGGCCGAAACTACTCCAAACATTAAAGAAAGTCCAATCATTTTTTTAAGATCATTCGTGAGTAGATATGCTGTAGCTGCGGGCGCAATAATTAGAGCAACAACCAAAATAGCCCCAACGGCATCAAAAGCTCCCACTATGGTTATAGAAGACACAGACATTAATCCATAATGAATAACCAATGGCGAAATACCTAAAGCTGAAGATAGACCAGCATCGAACGTACTTACTTTTAGCTCCTTAAAAAAGAGAAGTAATAAAGTTACTGTAACGGTTAAGATACTTCCCATCACCCAAAGAGATTTAGGTCCCCAATCTGTGCCGCCAAATTCCACTCGATCAAAAGGCGCAAAAGCGAGTTCACCCAATAGAACAGCATCAACGTCAAGATGGACATCGCTAGCGTTTTTAGAAATTAAAATTACTCCAATACTAAAAAGCAAAGGGAATACTAAACCTATTGCTGTGTCTTCTTTAACGAGGCCTGTTTTCTGTAGGTATTCTACTAAAACTACAGTCAACACACCGGTGAGGGCGGCCAAAAATATTAACAATGGCGAATTAAGATCCTGAGTAATAAAGAACCCTATTACAATTCCTGGTAAAATTGAATGACTAATAGCATCGCTGATTAATGCCATTTTCCGAAGCACTAAAAACACTCCTGGAATAGCACAAGCCATGGCCACAAGAGCAGCAATTAGTTGTATTTCAATTTGTGGACTACTCATTTTTAATGTTTTGATTATACATTTCGGCAGCTTTTTTATATCCTTCTTTCGTCATTGCCCATTCTTGCCCCTTTATGTTTATCCATCCCTCATGTTCCATTTTTTTCAAAGAACTCTTTGTATATCCTTGGAAGTTATTCAAGATTCGGATAGCATGCGGATGTGAAATATTTTCGTGTTCTTTTGCTATATCATACATGAATTGGAGTGTCTTCATTAGCTTCACATTATTTCTGTTATTTCGGATTCTAATTTCACGAAACAGAAGACCTCTTCCCGGTGAGAAAATCAAAGAAAACAGCACAAAAACACTTGCCACAATTACTATTACCGGGCCTGTAGAAAGATTGTCTTGACTTGCGCTTATAGCTGTTCCAAACACACCTGAAAGCGCACCAAAAATTCCGGCTAGCAAAACCATTGTGCTTAAACTATTTGTCCACTGTCTAGCCGCTGCAGCTGGCGCCAATAGAATTGCACTCATCAAAATTACTCCAACAGTTTGTAGACCAAGAACAATGGCTAAAACAATTAGAAACGTCACTAACAAATCGATGGATTTTGTATTAAAACCAAGGGTTTTAGCATAATCTGCATCAAAAAGAAGGATTTTAAACTCCTTCCAGAATAGAAGCAAAAAGAATAGTGATATTCCTGTTACAATAACCATCAATCTAACATCGCTTTCTACCAATGTAGCTGCTTGTCCAAATAAGTATTTATCTAGACCTGCTTGATTTGCGTTAGGTTGTTTTTGAATAAAGGTCAACAACAGCATTCCAAATCCGAAGAAGGTTGATAGAATGAGCCCTAAAGCTGTGTCACTTTTTAGATGTGTTTTTGAAGTTATTCCTCGAATCCAGTATGTTCCTATCAACCCACTCACTAAAGCTCCTAACAATAGAACTCCTGAATCTTTAGCTCCTGTAATTATAAATGCTAAAGCAATTCCTGGTAATGCGGCATGTGAAATAGCGTCTCCTAATAGGCTTTCTTTTCTTAAGACCGCAAAGCTTCCTAACATTCCAGAAATACTTCCTAGCACCGCAGTCCCCAAGGTAATGGTCCTCAGGGTATAGTCGTGTTGTAGGAATTCGAAATATTCTGTAATTGTCATGTTTGTTGGTAGTCTTTAGTTGGTAGATGCTAGACGGTAGTTTGTTGTCCCTGATAATCTATATTTTCTTGGGATGGTTTTGTTTTTCAATAAAAATCGGACCCACTTCAATTGTTTCGTCCTCCAACTACCTGCTCTATTTATTCACCGCCACCTTATAGTTAATTCCATAGGTCTTGGTGAGGTTACCATCGTTAAAAATTTCTTTCACGGGTCCGGTTGCGATTTTCTTCACATTTAAGAAAGTTACCCAATCGAAGTACTCAGGCACTGTTTGTAAATCATGATGAACAACGATTACTGTTTTACCCGATTTCCTCAATTCTTTCAAGATATTAATGATTGCCACTTCAGTTGTTGCATCAACACCTTGTAGAGGTTCATCCATAAAGTATATTGATGCATCTTGTGCCAATGCTCGTGCAAGAAATACGCGTTGTTGTTGCCCTCCACTCAACTGGCTTATTTGTCGGTTTCTAAAGGAAAGCATCCCTACTTTCTCCATTGATTCTAAAGCAATTTTCTTTTCTTTTGCGCCAGGGCGTTTAATCCAGCCTAATCCGCCATAAGTTCCCATCAAAACAACATCGAAAGCGGTTGTAGGAAAGTCCCAATCTACACTTCCTTTCTGTGGAACATAGGCCACGTGTTTTCGTTGTTGTGAATAGGGTTTTCCGAAAATAGAAACACTACCAGCAATTGGTTTAATAATTCCGAGAATGGTTTTTATAAGTGTCGATTTTCCAGCTCCGTTTGGACCAACAATAGCCATAAGCACGCCTTCAGGTACAGAAAGGTCAATATCCCAAAGAACCGGCTTATAGTTATAAGCTACAGTAAGGTCATCTACTTTAACTGCTTTTTTCTCATCCATTATTTAAGAGCATTTACAATTGTATTCACATTATACTGGAACATGCCAATGTAAGTTCCTTCTTCAGTGCCAGGGTTTCCGAGAGCATCACTAAATAAAGATCCTCCAATTTTTACGTCGTGGTTTTTTGAAATCACTGCTGCCTGTAGCGCTTCAATAGTCCGACGCGGAACAGAGCTTTCAATAAAAATTGCTTTTACTTCATTATCGATAATAAACTTCGACATCTCTTGAACGTCTTTTACTCCAGCTTCTGTGGCAGTCGAAATTCCTTGAAGACCCACTACTTGAAAATCAAAAGCATTACCGAAATAGTTAAATGCATCATGTGCGGTCACCAAAATTCGCTTCTCTTTTGGAAGACTATTGACAGTTGACTTTAGCTCTTCTTCTAGAAAGTCCAATTTCTTTTGATATTTTTCATTGTTGGCCGCATAAAACTCAGCGTTTCTATGGTCTGTTTTGGATAGCTCTTCCGTCATGATATGTGCAAACTTTTTATAGAACTGGATATTAAACCACACGTGTGGGTCATAATTTCCTCCAAAGTTTTCAGAAGAGATAAGCTGATCTTTTGGAAGTTTATCTCCCAGCGAAACGGTGTTTTTTGTCGAGCTCATTCTCTCGAAAATGTCAACTAATTTTCCTTCCAAGTGAAGACCGCTATAGAAAATAATATCTGCGTTATGCAGTTTTGAGACGTCACCTTCACTCGCCTTATACAAGTGTGGATCTACACCAGCACCCATCAAGCTTTGAAGTGAAATTCTATCCCCTCCAATTTCTGAAGCCAGATCAGCCAATATATTGGTTGTAGTTACAACTTGAAGTCTTCCATCATTTTCGGCAGCCTCCTTACAGCTAGTAGACACAAAAATTATAGTCAGGATAATTAAGATTTTTCTCATCTATAGTGAACTCTTTTTAAATTAAAATTTGAATGATTTACAGCTAACTGCTTAAGCAGTTTGAACAAAAAGGTTGTCTGCAATTTTAAGCGATATAAAAAACTGGCCTTTTCCTACTTCCACAACCATAGATCCATCGAAAAACTCTTTTCCAAGGACGGTAATTTTAGTACCTATACTTATTCCTTTTTTATCTAGATACTGAAGAAATTCTGCGCTAGACTCTTTTACACCCACACAAATCCCTTGTTGGTTTTTGTCAAGCTCTGAAAGGAGTTTTTTCGAAGTTCGTTTTAAAACTCCATGCTCATCGGGGATTGGGTCTCCATGTGGATCGAAATCTGGACTTCCTAAATATTTATCAAGTCGAGTAATCAACTCATCAGATTGAATATGCTCTAATTGTTCTGCTATTTCGTGTACCTCATCCCAGTGAAAATCCAATTTCTCCACCAAGAAAACCTCCCATAAGCGGTGTTTTCGAATAACGTAGGCCGCTGTTTTTTTTCCTTCTTCCGTGAGCTGAACACCTTTGTAGCGTCGATAAAGAACCATTTCTTTTTCGGCTAATTTCTGAACCATATCGGTTACAGAAGATGGTTTTGTTTCCATCTTTTCAGCAATAGCGTTTGTACTCACTTCACCGCCACTTTCATATTCCAGATGAAAAATGGCTTTCAAATAGTTCTCCTCGGCTAAAGTCATCATAGAAATTATTTTCTTACAAAGATATAATTTTTATTTTTGAAAAGATATATTTAGTTTAATCTAAAAAAGAAGTTAAGTGTAGATAATTAATCATTTACCTTCTAAATTTGATTGCCCTATTTTTCTAATTAGTTAGAAAAAGCAAAGTATATGTTCATCAAAAAAGCGTATATTGATTTTTAATTATTTTAATAATCGTGTTTGTGGAAAGCCTTATTCACAAACACTAAATTCTAATTTATCAGTTTGGAAAATTCATATTTAAACCTTGAATTACGTTCTTATAATTCAAGTAAAGACATTCCTAAAGATTTAAATAAAATCGTTTTTATTTCTAAGGAAAAAGAGGTGAAAAAGTACGACATGAGCTCTTCACTTTCTAAGAAAATAACAGCAGTATTCGAAAGCAAAAAAGATGAGATGATTACCTCTTTTGGCGATTCACAAAGCTTTTGGGTAATATCCACGTCTCAAGATCTTGAGCAAAATAGACAGCTAGGTATTTCACTCTTTAAAATGTTAAATAAAGAAAACTGCCTTTACGCTTCTTTAACTGGTTTAAAAGATTCACCAGAAGATCTTAAGAATTCCTTTTTAGAAGGACTACTCATAGGTAGTTATAAGTTCAATCCTTATCATAAGAAAAAGGAAAGCAAAAAATTTGAAGTCTATATTTCTCAAAAAGAGGTTTCAGAAAAAACTATTAATCAAGTTACAAATCTTATTAAAGGGGTTTCACTTACACGCACTTTAGTAAATGAACCGCCGAACAAACTTGACTCATTACGATTTTCTGAAAGAATTGTAGAAGCTGGAAAAGAGTATGGCTTTAAAACCGAAGTTCTTCATAAAGAAGAAATCGCAGCATTAGGCATGGGCGGATTATTAGGAGTAAATCAAGGCTCTAAAATACCACCAACCTTCAACATTATGACTTATAAACCTAAAAATGCTGTCAACAAAAAACCGTTAGTCTTGGTTGGTAAAGGTGTGACTTTCGATACGGGAGGCTATTCCTTAAAAACTGGAGGACATATGTCTACAATGAAATCTGATATGGGTGGTGCAGCAACAGTTGTAGGTATTATGTCTGCAGTGGCAGTAAATGAACTTCCTTATCATGTGATTGGTCTCGTTCCCGCAACTGACAATAAAATAGATGGGAGCGCTTTGTTGGTTGACGATGTGATAACCATGATGGACGGTACCACGGTAGAAGTTCAGAACACCGATGCCGAAGGTAGATTGATTTTAGCCGATACCTTAACCTATGCCAAGCAATACAAACCAGAGCTCGTGATTGATTTAGCTACCTTAACTGGTGCAGCCGCAGCAATTACAGGTCCGTTTGGAATTGCAATGGTTGGTAACCACCAAGAACAAATGGATTCTTTAAAACAATCTGGAGAAACCACTTACGAACGCCTCGCCCAACTTCCATTTTGGAAGGAGTTTGAAGATCTTTTAAAAAGTGACGTAGCAGATTTAAAAAACATTGGCGGTCCCGTTGGTGGCGCGAGTACCGCTGGAAAATTTCTAGAGCATTTCACAGATTATGACTGGATTCACTTAGACATTGCAGGTCCTGCATTTTTGGAAAAGCCAAGAGGTTTATACCCTTCAGGTGGAACGGGAATGGGAGTGCGACTACTATATGAGTTCATTAAAACGAAAGTTGAAAAAGCCAATTAAGCCAAAAACCCCCAAATGTCTTCAAGACCTTTGGGGTTTAAATATGGAGCCTAAATAAGTTATGAAGAACGACGATGATAGCACAAAAGCTCTGTTATGGAGCTATGAAATTATTGTTCCTAATGAGATGGTTTCACTTGAAGGACATTCTTATAACGCGCTGCGAGAAAAACTTGCAGAACATTTAGACCAACTATTGACAACCGACTTTAATAGACTCATTTCCATTCTATATCGAATTGACATTTCTCAAGAAAAAGCTATGGCTGCTCTTACGGAAAATGCTCAAAAAGAAACTGCAGGAGAAACTTTGGCGCGACTGATAATTGAGAGACAGTTGGATAAGATAATAATCAGACGAAAATATAGGAATGAATAAAAAACAAACCCCAAAGGTCTTCGAGACCTTTGGGGTTTAAAATTTCATAATTTCCTCACAGTTACATCCCCCGCTCCTTCTTGATCTGGTCGTAGGCTTCCTGAACCTTTTTAAACTTCTCTTCACCCCCTTTTCGGTGGGCTTCATCCAAATGTGCAAGTTTATCGGGATGGTATTTTTTAGCCATAGTTCGGAATGCATTTTTCACTTCGGCATCAGTGGCATTTCGATCGATTTCCAAAATTTTATAGGCACTATCAGGGTTTTTAAAGAACATAGCCTTAATGCTCTCAAAATCTCTCAGAAAGACACCTAAATACCTAGAAATATTATTAATCTCTCTTACTTCTGATTCTGAAACGCGACCATCTGCATTGGCAATGCTAAATAAAAAGTGGAGTATTTGAAGTCGGCTTTCATACCTAGTGCGTTGACGCAGTACATTACAAATATTTTCGGCAGACACCTCTCTCTTTTTAACTACTTCATTAAAAACTCGGAATGTCTCGTTTGCACGATCCTTTCCATAAGCTTGAACAAAATATTGGCGCACGTAGTCCAATTCTGCTTGAGTTATATGGCCATCTGCCTTTATTACTAAGGAAGCCAAAGAGAGTAAATGCAATTCAAAATCGGCAGGCGACACACTTTTAGAAGGTCCAAAAGAAGTTTTATAGCTCGAAGTTTTAATAGTTGTATTATCAAACAAGCTTCCTATAAAAAACCCAGCAATGGCACCCGGAAAACGGTATAAGAAATAACCAAGAAGAGCGAGTATCCAACGAAGCATATAGCGTGTAATTTTTCTTTTAAGAGCCGACAAAGGTAATTATTTTAAACAAGTGACAGGAAAATTATATTTAAGTAAAAAGGAATTAAGACGTTAAGACGCATTACCAAAGAACAAGTCATGTTCCGAGAGAATTCGGGGCTACCAGAACCAAAACTGATCTTTAAAATCCTAAAAATACAGCCTTCAAAATTTAAAAATGGATGAGGTTATTATATTTGGGGTTAGCTTTGATATGAAATAAAAAGAAGTCATTTAGGAACTTCACCTAGCCTTAATTGGTATAGGATGGACCTCATTACACTCATAAAGTTTCATTGGATTATAGTCCTGAACATTTAGAATTTCTTTAGCAGTCAACTCATTTTAATTAGGAATATTTTTCCTTTCAGAATTAGTATCTTTGTAGTCTAATTTTAATACAATCTAAATCTAAATATTATGTACCCAGCAGAACTCGTAAAACCGATGCGCGAAGACTTGACAAGAGCAGGTTTCAGCGAATTACATACAGCAAATGAAGTTGATGAATTAATGAAAAAAGGAGGCACTACTCTTGTGGTAGTAAATTCAGTTTGTGGTTGTGCCGCAGCTAATGCTCGTCCAGGTGCAAACATGAGCCTTCAAAATAGCAAAAAGCCAGATAACTTAGTGACTGTTTTTGCAGGTGTAGATAAAGAAGCTGTTGAAGCAGCTCGTGCTCACATGGTCCCTTTTCCTCCAAGCTCTCCAGCAATGGCGTTATTTAAAGATGGCGAATTAGTACACATGTTGGAACGCCACCATATTGAAGGACGACCAGCTGAAGCAATTGCAGAAAACCTAAAAAACGCATACAACGAATATTGCTAATTAGTTGAATAGCTATTGATACAGCTAAACAAACCATTAACAATCGTAATAGGGATTCTAGCTCTTGGAGCCTTAGGCTACAATATTTATGAGAATCCTGAAGTGTCGCGCTTATTAGGAAAGGAAGTAAATAACTGGCTCTATCGTGGGTTTTGGCTATTAATTATCGGAATCTGTGTCTACAATTATATACACATTGACCGAAATACATTGAAAAACAAATCGAAATAGCCCCACGACAGAGTTTATCTTGAACGAAATCGATAGGCTCAGGAACCGGAAATTTCACAGAAAGATGATGAGCAGAAATAATGAATCATTGGCTTTTTTAGAAAAATAAAATTTACGCTAACAATAAGATGACCGTCTTTTTTTAAGGGCGGTTTTCTTACTTTTGACAATCAATGAAAGCACTTTTAAAAATAATAAGCTATCCTTTTTCAGCATTGTTTTACCTTCTTTTCGGTATAACAATATTGATTTTTCATCCATTACAATGGATTGCTTTTAATTGGTTTGGATATTCAGCCCATAAAAAAACGGTTGACATCTTCAATTGGACTTTATTGCGATGCTTACATGCAGTTGGGACAACTTTTCACATTAAAATAAGTGAGGATATTCCTGAAAATGTTCCCATCATAATTGTTTCAAACCATCAAAGCATGTGGGATATTTCACCCATTAGTTGGTATTTGCGAAAGCATCATCCTAAGTTTATTTCTAAAATAGAACTAGGCAAAGGAATTCCTTCTATTTCATACAATTTACGCCATGGTGGCTCTATTCTAATTGATAGAAAAAATCCACGACAAGCTATTGTTGAGATGGTGAAATTTTCAAAATATCTTCAAAAACACAATCGAAGCGGTGTTATTTTTCCCGAAGGAACACGAAGCAAAACAGGTGTTCCAAAACCTTTCAGAAGAACAGGATTACAAACACTTTTCAAGAAAATCCCAGATGGGTATGTAGTTCCTGTTACCATAAATAATTCCTGGAAACTTCAACGCAACGGAATGTTCCCGATTCAAATGGGTGTTCGGTTAGAACTGATTGCGCATCCCGCGATTAAAATTTCTGACTATGAAGTGGAAGCGTTGATTGATCAAGTGGAAACGATTGTAGTTTCAAAAATTTATAAGTAATTATCCTTCCTCCCATAGCTCTCAGAATTAAGAGAACAATATTCGACGAAAGTAGATTTTAAAAAGATTGAAAATGACAACTATTTCAGAAGGAGATATAATCCAAAATACCATTGCTTTCGTCAAAAATGAATTAAAAGATGCTGAAGGCGGACACGATTGGTTTCATATTGAACGTGTTTATAAAAACTCACTTCTTATTGCCGAAGGTGAAAAAGTGGATAAGACTGTGGTTGCTTTAGGGGCTTTGCTTCACGATATAGCCGACTCCAAGTTTCACGATGGCGATGAAACCATTGGCCCTAAGAAAGCAAGCGAGTTTTTAAAGACTCAAAATATTTCAGAAGAAACCATTCAACACGTGGTGAAAATAATTGAAAACATTTCGTTTAAAGGCGGAAATAATATACAAAAATTCACTTCGAAAGAATTAGACGTAGTACAGGACGCTGACAGATTAGATGCTTTAGGAGCAATCGGTATTGCGCGCACATTCAACTATGGAGGGTTCAAAGGTCGAAAACTTTACGATCCTGATATTTCCCCAAATTTAGATATGACGTCCTCAGAATATAAAGCTTCAAATGCACCAACTATAAATCATTTCTACGAAAAACTTTTACTTTTAAAAAACAGAATGAACACCGAAACCGGCCGCAAAATTGCAGAGAAAAGACACAAGTTTATGGAGATTTTTCTACAACAGTTTTATGCGGAGTGGGAAGGAAAACTCTAAGTCCTTATACTCTCCATTCGATGCAGATATATTCATATCGTACATGGCACAAAGAGTATAATTTTAAAATAAAACATCTGTAGTTTTCAAATTGTCTTGTTCAATTCACAGAACCTTAATCCTTATTATGAATGATTCATTCATGGGAAATTGTTTTGTTTAGAACTCGATATACACACTGTTGATTTTAGAAAATTCACGTAAGTTTGTTAGGAAAAGCTTAACAAAGCTAATCCCTACGATAAATAATAATGAAGAAAATTTTACTCGCTTGTACTGCAATTGCCCTTTCGGCTTCAGGAATCACTCAAAATGTTGATAAAGAATATTTACTTAAAGAATATCGATCCTCGGATTATCTTGAGTATGAGAAATACACATATAACTCAGATTTACTACTAACCTCTACCGACAATCTACTTATAGATGATGCCGTAAGAGTAAGAGATTCGTTGACGTATGACGCCGCTAACAATGTTGTTAAATTGGATGGTTATCAACTTATAAATGGTAACTGGACCCACGTTTATTATATGGACTACACTTATGACGACAATGGAAACCTTACGTCGCGTTCAAACTACAATAGTTTTGGAGGCCCCACTTTCTCTTTAGGTGGAACATACCTATATTTCTATGACGATAACAAACTAACACATTGGGAGTTGTATTTAAACGAAGATGAACTCTTTGAACAGTGCACAATTACATATAACGAAAATGGTCAGGTTATTGAAGAATTTGTACAGGATACATGGATGTCGGGTACTTTAGAAGATGCTTGGAAAATTGAATATATCTATAATCCTGACGGCACCTTGCTAACTTCAAAACCATCTATTTGGAATGGTTCCTCTTGGGATTTTCCTGGAGCGGAATGGTTTTACTACGATGACAACAAAAATTGCATAAAGTGGGAACATAAAAGTGGCAATAGAGTTACTAACAGAAGGATATATGAGTACAATATGGACTATACGGTCGATCAGCTTGTTTTTCCCGTAACTCCCGAGGATAGATCAGAGACAAAAAGACTTGTGGAAATACAAAATATGGTTGTCCTTCAACATTGGTACACCGAGAATGATCAAGGAAACCTAATCTACATTTGTGATTATATCTATGACTATAAACGAATTGGAACTATGGGGATTCAAGACCAAGAGCTAAACATGAATGGTATGCACATGTATCCAAATCCTGCTTCCGAATTAATCACTGTTTCTAGTGAAAACAACATCATTAGTGCATCAACATTTTTGACACAACAGGAAAGTTAGTTTTCAAACAATCCGACTTAAATAAAAAACATGCAAATCTAGACGTATCTACACTTCAGTCGGGAGTTTACTATATCAGATCTGTAACTTCAAAAGGAATTGTTACACAAAAGTTGGTTGTGAATTAATTGAGAATCAACAGCACAACTCTTCAAAAGCTTTACGAAGAAATGAAATAATCTATTCTTAAGGTTTTTCTATACTTCTCCAGGCCCCAAAGGTTTTTAAAAACCTTTGGGGCCTTTTCTCATAAGCTTGCTTATGGATTTTTTATAGAGTTATTGACCGATTAAAACCCCAAAGGTCTTTAAGACCTTTGGGGTTTGATTTCTCACAGGCACCTCTCAAAACAACCGCAACTGTGGATCCTTCAACTTCAAAAAATGTGACCTATCCAAAACTGGCATTCCTTCCCCTGAGAGATATTTGTTTTTTGCAAGCGCCATCGTATCTTTTACTTGTTCGGCGATGATGCCTTCGCCTTTGATCCTCCATCCCCAATTGCTGTCGTTTAGATTACCGCCGTGACACTCGGCGATTTGGTTTAGGATGCGTTCAGCGCGGTCAGGAATGGTTTTATGCGCCCAATCTTTAAAGATTTCGGCAACTTGACCATTGAGTCTAACCATTGTATAATTCACATCTTTAGCTCCAAGTTCCGAAACCTTTTTAACTAGTGGAAGGATTTCATGACTGTTTAAAGAAGGGATAATCGGTGCCATCATCACGCGAACGGGAATGTTGTTTTTGGAAAGTTCCTCCACCACTTTTAGGCGCTGTTTAATACTGGCTGTTCGTGGCTCCAACAATCTTCGGGTATCTTCGGAAAGTGAACTGATGGAAATATTTACAGTAATAATTTTCAGTTTTGCCATTTCCTTTAAGATATCCAAATCGCGAAGAATCAAGGAGTTTTTGGTGATAATTCCTGTGGGATGCTTCCATTTCAGCATTACTTCCAAGCATTTTCGAGTAATCTCCAACTTCCTTTCCAAAGGTTGATAGCAATCTGTGTTTCCAGAAAAGACAATGCTACTTCCATCCCAGTTTTTAGATGTTATTTTTTCTTCAAGAAGTTTTGGTGCATTCTTTTTAAAGAGAATATTTCGTTCAAAATCCAATCCCGCGTCATAGCCCCAATATTCATGGCTATTTCTGGCGTAACAATATACACATCCATGTTCGCAGCCTTGATAAGGATTAGCCGAATAAACCATACCCACATCTGGACTTGTCACCTTATTTACAAAGGTCTTAGAAAAAACTTCAAGATGCTTCGTTTTATTCTTATTGGCATCTTCGCCTTCAACTTCACAAAAATTAAGATAGTCATCTAAAACTTCACTCTGATTTTTTGAAAAGCGATTATGCACATTCTTTTGAGCCCCTCGACCTTTCAAATAATTAGCAGACATAAACTATTTTTTAATTTTACGATACTTCAAAATTACAATTCACATGGATATACTCCAATTTATTTGGATTATTTCCATGTGAAATTTTGTATTAAGTTGTAATTCGGTTTATTTTCTTTTCGAAAAGTTTAGTCTTTCATTAGGGTCTATTAACTTTATCTTTAATAGTTTTCGAGTTCAAATAATTAGAAATATGAAAACAGTAGCTATAGGAGATATTCACGGCGGACTTAAAGCTCTAAAGCAAGTTATTGAAAGAGCTAACCTACCATCAAACACCCAATATATTTTCATGGGTGACTATGTAGATGGTTGGAGTCAATCGGCAGATGTAATCAAGTTTTTTATAGAGTTTTCAAAAAGCAACGATTGTATTTTTCTTCGTGGCAATCATGATGAATTACTTTATAATTACCTGAAAACTGGCGAGTCAAACCCAATGTGGCTTCGCGTTGGTGGCGAAAGTACTGTACAGAGCTACAAAGGAGTTACTAGAATAGAGAAAAAAGATCATATTAAATTTCTTGAAAATCTTGTTAACTATCATATTGATTCTGAAAACAGACTTTTTATCCATGGAGGTTTTACAAATCTACACGGTCCAGAGCATGAATATTACCCTAATTTAGTTTATTGGGATCGTACTTTGTGGGAAATGGCTTGTTCTTTAGATACTTCTATTCCAATGCATGATGATAGATATCCAAACCGTTTAAAGCTATTCAAAGAAATTTACATTGGCCATACACCCGTAACCCGTGTTGGACATGAAAAACCCATCAATTTTGCCAATGTTTGGAATGTAGATACAGGAGCAGCTTTCAAGGGCAAACTTTCTATGCTTGAAGTAGATACTAAAGAAATTTGGCAAAGCGACCCTGTCCACCTATTATATCCTGATGAAACAGGAAGGAATTAAGAACTCTTTATTACAATAAATGAATCGACCTTACTATATTTGTTCTATAATCAAAGACTATGAAGCTTAAAAATATCCGATTGGAAGTTATGCAAACAGTGGAAAAGGAAATCGATGAATACATCGACAAATACCTTATTCCTGTTGAAAAGATTTGGCAACCCACAGACCTTTTACCTGATTTTCAAAAAGAAAACTATATGGAGGAGATTCATCAGCTCCGTGAAGAAGCCAAAGAGCTTGGTTACGATTTTTGGGTTGTCTTGGTGGGCGATATGGTTACAGAAGAAGCATTACCAACCTATGAAAGTTGGTTAATGGACATGGAAGGCGTGGACCAACACGGACGAAATGGATGGAGTAAATGGATTCGTCACTGGACAGGTGAAGAAAACAGACATGGTGATACTCTAAATAAATATCTTTATTTATCTGGAAGGGTAAATATGAGAGAAGTTGAAATAACTACCCATCACCTAATTAACGACGGCTTTGAAGTAGGTACAGGCCGTGACCCATACAGAAACTTTGTTTATACAAGCTTTCAAGAATTAGCTACGAATATTTCGCATAAACGCGTGGCTAAAATTGCTAAGGATAAGGGAAATAAAATGCTTTCTAAAATGTGTAATATTATAGCGGGAGATGAAATGAGGCATCACATTGCCTATCGTCAATTCGTGAAAACTATTTTCGAATATGATCCAAGCGAAATGATGTTGGCATTTGAAGACATGATGAAGAAAAAAATTATTATGCCTGCCCAAAACCTACGCCAAAGTGGAGGTAAGATGGCTTCTGCATTTGATGATTTCAGTAATGCAGCTCAACGCCTTGGAGTTTATACTACTTACGATTATATAGAAATACTTCAGAAATTAAACGATTTTTGGGAGATTTCAAAAATGACCGATCTAAACGACGAAGCAGAAAAAGCTCGTGACTATCTCGTTAAACTACCAAGTAGGATGCTTCGAATTGCAGAACGCGTGAAAATTCCAGAAGACACAAACAAGTTCAAGTGGATTCAGCCTAATGGGATGCTATAGAATTTCACATCTGGTTCAATGTATTGAAGGTTAAATCGATTTAATCATTTTGAAATTATGAAGAAAATTAGAACCAGTCTTGTTTTACTATCTATACTTTTAGTGAGTTTTAGCTTCCTAAACTGTGGAGGAAGTAAATCTTCAAATAACATTCTTGTGTTTAAAGAGAATCCGCCGTTTGAAATTCAAAATGCTAACTTCCAAAAATGGGCTGCAGGGATTGAAGAAGGTGGAACTGGAATCAATATCAATATTCATTTTTCAAATTTAGACTCTGAAGTAATCATTCAAAATGTATTTTTCCGAGGACATACTCTTGTTGCTACCAAGCTCATTGGAAACCCGAATCACTATGTTGCTTACTTGAAGAACAAATCAGAAAACAAAGGTTTTGTGATGCATAGCGACCCAATTAAAGAGGGTGAAAACACATTTTCAAATGAATTTCCGTTTCAGTTAGAGGAAAACGAAGCTGTAATCAGTTATTGGTATAATGGCGAAAGAAATTTCTACAAGATCATAGATCTTTCTGAAAAACAAGAAATTGCATACCCGCAATCATATCCAAAAAAATAATCCCACAGCATGAAAATTCTTCATTTAGACAGCAATCACCCGATTTTAATGAGCTCGCTGGAAGACGTTGGTTTTCAAAATGAAGAAAACTATACGGCTACAAAAGAAGAGATTGAAAAGATTATTTCGAGCTATGATGGGATTGTCATTAGAAGTCGGTTTAAAATCGATAAAACATTTTTAGATGCCGCTTCAAACCTGAAGTTCATCGCCCGTGTTGGTGCTGGTTTAGAAAGTATCGACATAGACTATGCCGAAAGTCTTGGCATCAAACTTATTGCCGCTCCAGAAGGAAATAGAAACGCTGTTGGAGAACAAGCATTAGGAATGCTTCTTTCCCTGTTCAACAAGCTTAACAAAGCCGATATGGAAGTGAAGAATGGACAATGGAATCGGGAAGCCAATCGCGGAACCGAACTCGATGGAAAAACCGTTGGAATTATTGGCTACGGGAATATGGGTAAAGCATTTGCAAAAAAGCTTAGAGGTTTTGATTGTAAAGTGCTTTGCTACGACATCAAGCAAAATGTTGGTGATGAAAATGCCAAACAAGTTTCCTTAAAAGAACTTCAAGACTATTCGGATGTATTAAGTCTACACACACCTTGGACCCCTCTAACAGATAAAATGATCAACAAAGAGTTTATCCATGCTTTTTCTAAACCTTTTTGGTTAATAAACACCGCTCGAGGAAAAAGTGTAGTTACTTCAGATTTGGTTGACGCACTAAAGTCGGGTAAGGTGCTTGGCGCTGGACTAGATGTTTTAGAATTTGAAAAACTATCTTTTGAAACTCTTTTTGACTCCAAAAATTTGCCGAGCTCTTTAGAAGAACTCTTCAAAATGGACAATGTACTTTTAACCCCTCACATTGCTGGGTGGACAGTAGAAAGTAAAATTCGACTGGCAGAAGTTATCGCTAGTAAGATAATTTCCAATTTCAGAAACAAGAAGTCTTAAAAGTATTTTAGTCTTTTTCTGAAGCTTCAGAATTAGATTCGCCTTCTGTTTTTTCAATATTCTTATCAGAGTATTTACTCTCAAGTTCTGCTTGAAACTCTTCCATCACAGGTTTTACAGTGCTTTCGGGAAGATCGGCTATTCGGATATACATTAAACCATCTACAGCATTATTAAACAAAGGATCCACGTTAAAAGCAATCACTTTAGCATTCTGCTTTATATATTTCTTTATTAAAACAGGTATTCTAAGGCTCCCAGGTTCAACTTCGTCTATTATTCTATCGAACTTATTTAAATCTGCAGCGCTTTCATCAAAAATAAAGTCCTTATCAGCATCTTTTAGCTTCACTTTATACTCTTTCTTAGGCTTAATGTATTGAGCTACATAGGGATCGTAATAATTCGATTTCATAAACTCAATCATCAAGCTTTTAGAAAATTCTGAAAACTTATTACTAATACTAACACCACCTATTAGGTATCTATGTTCTGGGAAACGCAAGGTTGTGTGCACGATTCCCTTCCACAATAAAAACAGCGGCATTGGGCGTTGTTGGTATTCTTTAATGATAAACGCTCGGCCCATTTCGATAGACTCGCTCATCATTTCAAACAATTCGGGGTCGAATCTAAAAAGATCTTGTAGGTAAAACCCATTAATCCCAAATCGAGGAAAAATCTCCGAACCAAGCCCCATTCGGTATGCACCAGCAAGTTTTTCGGCTTCATTATCCCATAGGAACATGTGGTGATAGTAGCTATCAAACTTATCGAGGTCTGTACTATTGTTTGTTCCCTCTCCTACTTCGCGGAAAGTAATTTCACGAAGCCTTCCAATTTCTTGAAGGATGTATGGAATTGGGTCAGCTTTAGATAAAAAGACTTCGTAGTTTTTGCTTATTAAAAGTCGTTTGTCTGTTTTTCTTAAGTTTTCAATCTCCTTTTCCATTTTTTCAAGTGGAATTGGACCTGCAATTTTCTTTGGAGGTTTTGGAAATTTCAACGTTTTTGGAAGTGTGTTTAATAGCTTTTTCTTCTGAAAAGGATTAGCCAACATATATGTCTTTCTACGAAGAAACTGAGAATAAACTGCTAATGAAATGTGCTCCTTTTGATCGTTTACAGAAATTGCATTTCCAATTCGAACTTTAATAACTCGATCCTTTTGAGTTAAAAGCTCTGATGGCAATTTGGCTGTTCGAAGTGTATCACTTACTCTCGCTAAGCGATAGAACATTTTACTGTTTCTCGCGTGAAAATAAATTGGTACAACAGGAACCTCAGCTTTTTTAGAAAGTTTCATAGCCACTTCTTCCCAAGGCCTATCCACTAATAGTCTTCCTTCCTTATGTGTAGAAACTTCTCCTGCTGGGAAAATCCCTAATGGATGTCCCTCTCGAATATGAGAAATAGCCGATTTAAAACCAGCAACACTCGATTTTACATCCTTTCTATCTTCAAAAGGATTTACAGGCATTACGTAAGGTTTCAATGGTTCTATTCGGTGTAACAAAAAGTTACCTATCAACTTAAAATCAGGCCTATGTTCAAGTAAAATTTTCAGTAAAAGTATTCCGTCTATTCCCCCCAATGGATGGTTTGAAACGGTTATAAAGGGCCCGGTTTTCGGGATTCTTCTTAAATCTTCTTCAGGAATTTCATATTTGACTCCAAACTCATCGAGGAGGGCATTGATAAAATCTAAATCTGTTAAGTGTTTTTGCCTATCATAAATTTTGTTTAGGGTGCTAATCTGTAGAACTTGCATCATCGACCAGCCAACGAACGTGCCCAAAAAACCAAATTTATTTAAATTGATAGCTTTTGCAACTTCTTTTGCGTTGACTAATCCCATAAATTATGAAGGTTGGTTATGTTAACAAATATAAGGAAACCTATCAAACTCTATTCTTTTATAACTAATTGAACTGTTTCCTGTGTTTCTTGCCTTAGAAGAACGTTTTTATTTTCTCTAAACGCTTTTATTTCAATTGGATCGAAATGACGAATTGTATACAAAGTAACATTTTCATTCCATTTCACTCTAAAATTTTCTCTAAGATTTTTAAGCAGAGCATCTAAATTACCAAACTTATCATTCACACAAACTGAAAAACTGATAGCCGAATTTTGAATAAGCTCAACTTTCATCTTATGCTCGTGCAACCATTTGAAAACCTCAGCAATATTATCTTCCATCATAAAGCTAAAGTCTAGAGAAGAAAGAGAAATAAGATCGAGATTTTTCTTTAGAATAAAGCATGAAACATGTGGTTCTAGAGCAACGCCTTCGCCCACGCAAGTGCCTTCTTCCAGTGGTGAAATAAAAGATTTCACATAAAGCGGAATTGCTTTTCGTTGCAACGGTTGTAAGGTTTTTGGGTGTATTACCGACGCTCCATAAAAAGCCAATTCTATAGCTTCATGATATGAAATTTTCGAGAGTAATTGAGTTTCGGTAAAATAGCGCGGATCAGCATTTAAAACACCTGGCACATCTTTCCATATAGTTACGCTTTCGGCATTTAAACAATATGCAAAAATCCCTGCTGTGTAGTCACTCCCTTCTCTTCCAAGGGTTGTGGTAAAGCTATTAGTATCTTCAGCACCCAAAAATCCTTGAGTGATAGTAATTCCTTTTAAAGAAACATCTTCCGAAATTCGCTGCTCAGTTTTTATCCAGTTTACGTTTGCATCTCTAAAATTACTATCGGTTTTTATGCACTTCCGTACGTCGAGCCATGTATTTTCTATGCCATTTTCTGAAAAATATACTGAAACTATTTTCGAAGAAAGCAATTCGCCATAGGATACAACTTGATCATAAACAAAAGCGTGATTTTTGGATTTATTGGTTTGAAAGAAACGCGTAATTCCATTAAAAAGAGTTTCCAATTCAGAATAAACTGAGTGTGACTGGTCAGTAAAAAGCTCTTTTAGGATATTAAAATGAAAGTCGTAAACAATATTTAAAGAGTCTTTAAAATCTCCACTTTTAAAGTAATCATTGACCACAGCTTCTAGAGCATTGGTCATTTTTCCCATTGCAGAGACAACAACAACCAAGTCCTTTTCTCCAGAGTTTTGAATGACAGAAAGAACGTTTTTTACGTTCTCTGCATCTTTTGTTGAGGCCCCGCCAAACTTGAAAATCTTCATATAAACTTTAAAACGTCCTCTACTTTTATTTATTCTCAATATAGTTTTTCAAACCTGCTTCATCCATGTGAACAACACGCCAATCTTTCATAAGTTTTGCTCCACTTCGTTCATAAAACCGGATAGCGCCTTCGTTCCAATCAAGAACATCCCAAGCTACACGTTTTAACCCACGATTGTATGCAAACTCCATTACTTTTTTATAGAGAGCTTCACCTATTCCATTCCCACGTTCCTCTTCTTTCACAATAAGATCTTCCAGATGCAACATTCTACCTTTCCAAGTTGAAAATCGGAAATAAACAAGGGCAGCACCCACTATCTCAGATTTAGAACTACCGTCGCTGAGCGGAGTCGATGCATCTGCTACAAAACAAGTAAATAAAGCATTTTCTCCAAATCCTTCACGCTCTAAAACTTCAACATTAATTTCTACAGCATCGGGTTCCTTTTCAAAAATCGCCAATTCTTTTATCAAGTTTAGAACTTGTGGCATGTCTTCCTTTACAGCATCTCTTATTATCATATTTTCCGAATCTAATTTTTTCTCTTTAAAGAAATTTCCAAGCAACTAATAGCTTTAGGAGTGGATACATATTGAATTGCTTCAATCTTTTAAAATCGCGTACAAATATCGGTTCAATTTCTTAAAAATCCCGATATTTGTAGGAAATTCAGCACAACTATAACCATGGCAAAAATAAATCAATCTCTAGGTGAATTCATTATTGAAAATCAAAACGAATTCAAATATTCCTCTGGGGAGTTATCAAGACTTATAAACTCTATTAGATTAGCTGCAAAAGTAGTTAACCACGAAGTAAATAAAGCTGGTCTGGTAGATATTTTAGGGAGCGTTGGCGACCAGAATATTCAGGGCGAGGATCAACAAAAACTTGATGTTTTTGCAAATGAAATTTTCATCAACACCCTAACTAACCGAGAAATTGTTTGTGGAATTGCTAGTGAAGAAGAAGATGACTTCATTACTATTAAAGGCAGAAATGAACAAAACGACAACAAATATATTGTATTAATCGACCCACTAGATGGCTCTTCAAATATTGACGTAAATGTTTCTGTCGGAACTATTTTCTCAGTTTATAGACGAATAACTCCTTCGGGAACACCTGTAAATATCAATGATTTTTTACAGCCTGGAGTAAACCAAGTAGCAGCTGGATATATTGTTTACGGTACTTCTACAATGATTGTTTACACAACCGGGCATGGCGTAAACGGATTTACACTCAATCCTGCAATCGGGACCTATTATCTTTCACACCCAAATATGCGCTTCCCAGATGAAGGGAGTATCTATTCGGTTAACGAAGGAAATTATTTACAATTCCCACAAGGTGTGAAAAACTACCTAAAATATTGTCAAGCAGAAAAAGGCGACCGTCCTTACACCTCAAGATATATTGGCTCTTTAGTATCTGATTTCCATAGAAATATGATAAAAGGAGGGATTTATATCTACCCTAACACATCAAAAAACCCAGATGGAAAGCTTCGCCTTTTATACGAATGTAATCCAATGGCTATGATTGCTGAACAAGCTGGTGGAAAGGCTAGCGATGGTTATAAAAGAATTTTAGAAATAGAGCCAACCACACTTCATCAACGAACTCCATTTTTCTGTGGAAACATAAGTATGGTTGAAAAAGCTGAAGAATTTATGCAGAATTCAAAATAGAGATTCTATATATAATCTTTATTTTCATATAAAATTAAAAGAAAACCGCAGACTCGAACTTATCGGTTCTTTGTTAAAACCACCGAAACAAATGCGTTGGAAAATATTTTTTTTCTCTATAACCTGTTTGTTTTTTGTTCATTCCTATAGTCAGGAGCAAACAGAAAACTCTTTCAACTTTAAATGGGATAAAGGTTTTAAGCTAGAAAGCAACGACAAGCAATTCTCTTTAGATTTTGGTGGTCAAATATTTTTAGACCATGGTTATTTTTTTCAAGATAATGACCTCGACCTACACTTCGGTCCACTAGAAAATAAAAGCAGAACAGAGTTTAGAAGCGCACGCCTTTTCCTATCAGGGCAAGTTTATGGAAATACCGAATTTAAATTTCAGTTAGAATTTGCTGGCGAAGAAGTTTCGTTTAAAGATTTTTATATAGGTATTAAAGATATTCCTGCTATCGGGAATCTACGAATTGGTCATTTTAACGAGCCCTTTAGATTCTCTTCACTTTCAAGTGGAAAATACACAACCCTCATGGAAAGAGCACCAAATAATAGTTTTGCTTCCAAAAGAAACACAGGGGCTGTTATTTTCAATGATTTCTTTAATAAAAAGCTCTCGGCACAGTTAGGAGCATTCCACAACGCGAGTAATATCAGCAATAATGTTTTAACAAGTGATGGATATGCTATTACGGGAAGAGTAACTACTCTACCATACGTTAATACTGATAAAGCCCAGTTGCTCCATTTAGGAATCAGCTCTAGTTACCGAAAACCCGATAGTAACATCTATAACGTTTCAATTTCACCAAGCTCAAGCTTAGCAGAGAAGTATCTTCAAACCGGTGAAATATCAGATTTAGAAGAAGCTATACTACTCAATTTTGAATTGGTTTACTTACACGGTCCATTCTCATTTCAGGCAGAATATTTAAATGCTGGAATAAACACCAAACAACAAAATATAAACTCCTCAAGTGTTTACGGACAAGTAAGCTGGTTTTTAACTGGTGAACAAAAGAACTATCTTGGATCCTATGATGGACTTGGAAGAGTGAGTCCTAAACGAAATTTTGGAGGAAAAGAAAAAGGAGCTGGTGCTTGGGAAGTAGCAGCACGTTATTCTAGAACAGATCTTTCAGATTACATAGAAGTTGGAGGCGTTCAATCTGAAATTGTTTTTGGTGTAAACTGGTATTTGAATCCAGTTACACGCTTCATGTTAAATTATGCCCACACTAATGTTGAAGATTTAGGAAGTTTAAACTACTTGCAAGGTCGACTTCAAATAGATTTTTAAAATTTCTTAATGTTTAGGTAACATTAGCTTGAAATTAAATCTTGAAATTTGCATCCGCTAATTATTTGACAAAATGGAAAACATTTACTTATTAATGATTGTTGCCCTTGTGGTGCTTGCTGTTGCAGATTTAGTTGTTGGGGTGAGCAATGATGCAGTTAACTTTCTCAATTCAGCCATAGGTTC
>DATGMT010000152.1:0-3260 GCA_035307265.1 Aequorivita sp. | reverse complement strand
TCATTTAGATTTAAACCTGAACCTTCCTCAAAAGTGAGTTGTTCCAAATTCAAACCTGCTTTTTTATCTTTTAAGAAAATATCATTTGCCTTCAGTGTTAAGTCTTGGAGAGAAATAGCATTAGCATTAAATACATTTCTTTTCACCTCATTCTCACCAACAAAATATCCGACAGAATTACCTTCTAAGTCTATACTTTCAACTGCAACCTTAAAGTCAGGCCATTCAAAACGCTTGAGCTCTGCTTCTACTTCCTCTGTGACGTCTTCTACTGTATTAGCAACTACATTGTCTTCAACTTCAGTCTTTAAATTGATGATAGAATTCTTCAATTTAAAATCTCCAACTTCAATACTATTGTTCGCTAGATCGGCTTTTTGTAATTCTAAAAGCAAATCACCCACCGCTAAATTTGCTTCAATCCGATCGCCATAAGATTGATAATCTACAAACACATTTTTGAATACAATTTCATTCAATTCCAAATAAGGCAATTGACTTTCCTCACTTGGTTGTGGAGGTACGGGAGATTGAATGAATTTTATTTTTGAATTAGAAATAGAAGCTTTTGATGCACGAAAATCCATGTTTTCGAGATCTGTTTTTTTCAAATAAAGGTCTAATGCTCCAACTTTAAATTGACTTTCAATTCCTAAAACAGCATCATTAAAAACAATGTCGAAATCTTTAAAATTGACGTCCCCAATATTGATTTTCATGGGGGAAGCAGTAGTGTCAGCAGCAACTTGCGTAGTATCTGCCGATGCAAAAGCGTCGATAAGAAACTGAAAGTTATAACCCTCTATTGAATCTTTCCGAATTATGTTTGCCCGAAGCCCTTCCCAATTCAAATTGTCAATCCCAAAACTATTCCCACGAATAAGCGGCATTAGAG
Source organism: Aequorivita sp. (assembly GCA_035307265.1). Taxonomy (GTDB): domain Bacteria; phylum Bacteroidota; class Bacteroidia; order Flavobacteriales; family Flavobacteriaceae; genus Aequorivita. The sequence continues at coordinate 2,365 of DATGMT010000152.1, read as the reverse complement.
GAATGTCGGCTTCTAAGGATTTTGAATAAATTAAAGTGTCGCCTTTTTCATCCTCTAGAAATAGTCCTTTTAGCATGACATTTCCATCGAAGGTTATAAAGAGCTTTTCAATTTCAACTTTGGTATTTGTTTTTGAAGAAACATATTTGACCGCTTGCTGTATGATTATATTTTGCCCCCAAGGACTTCTAATGAAGAGAATAAGCAGAAATATCAGCAGTATTAGAATTCCGAAAGTCCATCCGAAAACTCTAATAAACCTGTTCTTTTTAACCTTTTTAGTTTTTTTAATTTTCTCTTCCAAGCGTGTTTAAGATAGATTCCAAAAGTAGGAAAATAAGACTTATTAAATCCTTTAAAATCAGCTAACCAACAGCAATAACACCCAAACTTGTGTTAAAAAACTGAATGGTTCCAGATTCCAGTTGCTCATCCTATTAAATAACCTTCTACAAGAGTTAATGCACTTCTGTTGCACTAACCTAATCAATACTTTCACCAAAAATTAATTACAAACGCATCGTCACTCGATGAATTTAATTTAGAAGCAATTAATGAGCTACAAAGAAACTCAACATAGTGAAATCAATCTAGATGATGGTTGCTGTGGGCATGAACACCATACTGAAGCAAATAATAAACTCAAAATATACATGCCGTCAATTATTAGCTTCATGCTATTAATTTCTGGAATTATAATCGATTATCTCAACATTGAATGGTTTAACAATCAAATCCAACTCATCTGGTATTCTATAGCTTATCTACCTGTGGGGTTACCTGTACTAAAACAAGGTTGGGATAATATTCTAAAAGGTGATTTTTTCACTGAGTTTTTCCTAATGGGAATAGCTACAATTGGCGCTTTTGCACTAGGTCATTATCACGAAGGCGTTGCCGTTATGCTTTTTTATGCTGTTGGTGAGCTTTTTCAACATTCTGCCGTAGACAAGTCTAAACAAAATATCCAAGCGCTATTAGACATTCGCCCTAATTCAGCATTAGTCTATCGAGAAGGTGGTTATGTTTCTGTTCATCCTAAAGAAGTGTTTGTTGGCGAAAAAATTCAGGTCCGAACAGGAGAAAAAATTCCTTTAGACGGCAAATTAATTTCCTCTAATGCTTCGCTTAATACAGCCGCAATTACTGGCGAGAGTAAACCCGACAACATCCAAAAAGGCCAAGAAGTATATGCAGGAAGTATCAATTTAAACAATGTTATAGAAATAGAAACCACTAAAATATTTGAGGATAGTTCGATTTCAAGAATTTTGCATTTGGTGCAAAATGCAACATCAAGAAAGTCAAAAACAGAACTTTTTATCAGGAAATTCGCTCGGATTTACACTCCAATTGTAGTGTTTTTAGCGATAGGTTTAACTCTGCTTCCTTATTTCTTTGTTAGTGAATATGTGTTTCAAGATTGGTTATACCGCGCTCTTGTTTTCTTAGTTATTTCTTGCCCTTGTGCTTTAGTAATTTCTATTCCATTAGGTTATTTCGGTGGATTGGGAGCTGCTTCACAAAACGGAATTCTTTTTAAAGGAGCTTCGTTTTTAGATGCTATAACTAAAGTAAACACTATAGTTATGGATAAAACGGGAACGCTCACTAAAGGGACTTTTAAAATTAAAGATATTGTTGCTATAAATAACGATGAAAGCGATATGATGGCCTACCTAAAAGCGGTGGAAAGTCAATCTACACACCCAATTGCAAAAGCTATCTTAGAGCATGAAACCGAAATTGAATTCACAGCGATAAACGTTACGGAAATTGCTGGCAAAGGCTTAAAAGGATCGGTGAACAACAAAATGGTTTTAGCAGGAAACAAATCGCTAATGGATTCGCATAATATAGTCACTCCACCTGAAACTGAGAATATTGTAGAATCCATCGTCTTGGTAGCCATAGATGGAAATTTCACAGGCTATGTAACTGTTGCTGACGAACTAAAAGAGGATGCTCATCAAGCTGTTCAACAGATTAAAAAACTAGGAATTAAAGATATAATTATTCTCTCTGGTGATAAAGTTTCAATAACAGAAAAAGTGGGAAGAGAACTCGGTATTGATAATGCTTTTGGAGAATTACTTCCCGAAGAAAAACTAAAGAAAGTAGAGGATTTAAAAACTATTAGTGGCGCAAAAGTCGCTTTTATAGGCGATGGTATAAATGACGCTCCTGTAATTGCTGCTAGTGATGTTGGAATTGCTATGGGTGGCTTAGGAAGTGACGTTGCTATAGAAACAGCCGACGTAGTTATTCAAACGGATCATCCCTCGAAAATTGCACGAGCTATAAAAATTGGGCGATCCACTAGACATATTGTTTGGCAAAATATCGCTTTAGCCTTTGGAGTTAA
>DATGMT010000151.1:0-5640 GCA_035307265.1 Aequorivita sp. | reverse complement strand
AGTATTTGAAGCCCAACTAAAACAAGCAGGAATTAACGGACTTAATGGCCATAGAAGTGTTGGCGGATACAGAGCATCAATGTATAATGCTTTGTCTTTAGAGAGTGTACAGACGTTGGTTGACGTGATGCAGGAAGTGGAGCGCAAAGGATGATGGGGGTTGAAATCGAAAACGAAACTGAAAGCGAAATATAAAAAACAAGTTAGATTAAAGTCAAGGGGTTAAAAATAGAAAGAATTCAAACATGAAAATATTAGCAAACGACGGGATATCAAAAAGTGGAATTAAAGCTTTAGAAGCAGCGGGTCATGAAGTTATGATGGTGAATGTTGCTCAAGAGCAATTAGAAAACTTTATAAACGAACATAAAATAGAAGCACTTTTGGTTAGAAGTGCCACTCAGGTTAGAAAAAACCTCATTGACAACTGCCCTACTTTAAAGGTCATTGGTCGAGGTGGCGTGGGAATGGATAATATCGATGTTAGCTATGCCAAGGAAAATGGATTAAAGGTCATCAACACACCGTCGGCTTCTTCTTCCTCTGTTGCAGAATTGGTGTTTGGACATTTATTCGGAGGGGTTCGCTATTTGCATGATTCTAATAGAAATATGCCTTTAGACGGTGACAGCCATTTCAAAGATTTAAAAAAGAGTTATAGTGCAGGAAGTGAACTAAGAGGTAAAACTTTAGGTATTATCGGTTTCGGAAAAATTGGAGAAGAGGTTGCAAAAATAGCATTAGGGTGCGGTATGAAAGTAATTTCTACCAGAAAAAAATCAATTGATAGTGAAGTAACACTCACGTTTTTCGACGGACAGAAAGTTACACTTCCCATTGAAAATGTATCTATGGATAAACTTCTGAGTGAAAGTGATTTTATAACCTTACACATCCCTGCTAGTGCGGGTCGATTAATTGGAAAGGAAGAAATTTCCAAAATGAAAGACGGCGTAGGGATTATCAATACTTCTCGAGGTGGCCTTGTAAGTGAAGAAGCACTACTAGATGCACTAGAAGCTGGCAAGGTATCATTTGCAGCTCTAGACGTTTATGAAGGAGAACCATCACCATCGATACGAACCTTGATGAATCATAAAATCTCCTTAAGTCCACATATTGGAGCAGCAACTTTAGAAGCTCAAGATAGAATTGGTACAGAGCTAGCTGCTCAGATTATTAATTTATCAAAGTAACATAAACCTCTAGTAGGAATTTATTAGCTGGTTTGGTGCTTTTAAGCTGTGCATATACGGCCTACAATAGTTAACTTTGTAAAAATTCTGATTTATGAAAACTTTTCTAATGCTTCTTGGGCTTTCAGTAGCCATATATAGTTGCGGCCCCACAAAGAGTAGTTCAGAAGGAAGCTCTACTAATGAAATTGAAACTGTACGAATAGCTAATGACAGTTTAGAATATGAAATTCTAATTGTTGAACAAGGGTTTCAAGGTTGGTTATCTTCTCAGCCTAAACAAGGACATTACGACCAGTCGTTTTTAGAGAATAAAAATAGAATGTTCGTTTCTGAGTTTAATTCAAGAGTTTTAAATCCAAATAAATATTCAAGAGAACTCTATTCCGAACAAATCAACTACAATCCATCTGTAGATTACGGATATGAAGTAAATTATCTATTGTATAACTACTTCTTGTATTTTCAGAATAAATACAAGCAAGATTTTATTGGAAGTAGAAATTGAAAAAACTTAAAGAACGTTGGGAATTAAAATCTAATTGGCAGCTATTTGTTGTTTTTTTAGTGTTTGCTATTACGGGAAGTTCCTCGGCTAAATTAGCGGGGCCCGTCACAGATTTTTTTGAAATTACAAAAGAAATGGGATGGTATGTTTATTGGCCGTTTCGTATTCTAATTATATTTCCTGTTTATCAAGTATTATTGGTTTTTTTCGGATGGGTATTTGGTGAATTTGATTTTTTCTGGGGCTTTGAAAAAAAGATGCTCCGTAGTATGGGATTAGGGTTTTTGCTAAAGAAGGAAAAAGAAGTTGTAAGAAAGCCTTAGGTTTAAAGACTAAGGTGTGAAATTAGATCTTGAAATTTAGCTAGAATGTAAAATCCCGAACTTTCAAATCAAGGTTATAAAATAAGAAATGTTAAGACATAAGCTATTTAAAGTGATTGTTGCAGCGATTTTTTCGCTAGCACTTCTATTGCCAATAGCTACTCAAACTTTTCATGCGCTCCAAGGACATAAGCATGAGGTTTGTGTTGATTTCTCTTCACATCTTCATGAAAAGCAATTAGACTGTTCTATTTGCGATTTTCATCACTCCAATTTTGATTTTAAGCTTTATAATTACTCAGAATTAATTGTCTTCAGCACATTTCATAAAGCTGAAAGTGTTGTTGTTCTAATAGATTCAACTTCATTAATTTCTCATTACTACCTTCGAGGTCCTCCTCACCTTTCTTGATTATTTAGTCCATATTTTTTTACTTAAATCATTCTAATCAAGAACAAATGAAAAACATATTTGGTCTGTTAACCTTATTTTTATTGGGAATAACAGCACAATCACAAAACACCTTAAGAGGTAAAGTTACTTCTGAAAAATCAAACGAACCAATAGTAGCAACAGTATATATTCCAAAATTGGAAAGAGGTACTGTAACCGATTTCGATGGAAATTATGAAATCAATAATCTTCCCGATGGAAATTATAGTGTGGTTTACTCCGCTTTGGGGTTTGGGACCTTATCTAATCGGGTCAGCTTACAAGGTGCACAAACTGTTATTGAAGACATTTCATTAGCAGATAGTGCGGTTGAAATGGACGAGGTTATTATTTCTACACCTTTCCATAAACTTCAGAGTGAAAATGTAATGAAGGTAGAACGTATATCTACTTCAGAATTAAATTCCTCCGGAGCTGTAACATTATCAGATGGATTAAGCAATATTGCAGGAGTAGAAATTATAAGTACAGGAACGGGAATTGGCAAGCCTGTTATTAGAGGATTGAGTTCCAATCGAGTCTTGACTTATGCACAAGGAGTGCGTTTAGAAAATCAGCAGTTTGGTGATGAACACGGACTTGGCATTAACGAAGCTGGAATTGAAAGTGTTGAAGTTATAAAAGGACCAGCCTCCCTCCTATATGGAAGCGATGCTCTTGGAGGGGTGCTCTATCTCAACCCAGAAAGATTTTCACCTTCTAATGAAACACAAGCCGATTTAAGTAGCACTTATTTCACCAACACTTTAGGAACCAGCACTAATTTAGGAGTAAAAACTTCTGGCGAAAAATTTAGATTCTTAGCAAGAGGAGCTTATTCTTCATTTAGCGACTATAAAACCGGTGTTGGATATCGAGTGACCAATACCCGATTTAATGAAAAAGATTTAAAAACAGGAGTTCAATACCTCGGAACGCGTTTCAAGTCCATACTACGATATAATTACAATCGTTCAGATATTGGAATTGCAGATGAAATTGGAGAGCAAACACATTCCAAAAAGTTAGAGCTTCCTTTTCAAGAGATTGACAATCACATTTTGAGCATGGAAAACACCATTTTCCTTAAAAACTCAAGTTTAGATGTAAAAGCAGGGTTTTTGTATAATGATCGTCGTGAGTTTGAGGAAGAATTAAGCTCTCCAGAACTACAGATGAAACTGCGTTCTATAAACTATGATATCAAGTATCATTTACCTAAAATGGCAAAATTGGAGACCATTATTGGCGTTCAAGGAATGTTTCAAAGCAATAAAAACGAAGGCGAAGAAATATTGATTCCGGACGCTACAACAAGAGATTTTGGTATAATGGCTACCTCACATTATCATTTGGAAAAAGTAGACTTACAAGCGGGAGTTCGATTTGACAGCAGAAAGATAAGTAGTGAAGCTGGAAGAGAGATAACAGACTCAAACTATATTTCTGCATTAGACAAAACGTTTAATAGCTTTACGGCTGCCGTTGGAGCAAAAGTAGATTTTACAAGAGAGTTTTCTGTTCGTCTTAATCTCGCTAGTGGATTTCGAGCCCCAAATTTAGCAGAGCTCACTTCACATGGAGTTCACGAAGGGACCTATCGATATGAAATTGGTAATGCCAACCTAACTACCGAACAAAACCTTCAAACAGACTTATCTCTTGAATATCGAAATGAGCATATAGAGTTTTTTGCAAACGGATTTTATAATGCTGTAAACAATTTTATTTTCCTTTCGCCCACTAACGAAGTTTTACAAGGTAACAATGTATATGAATACCAGCAAAATGACGCTACTTTATACGGAGGAGAATTTGGTTTTCACCTACATCCCCACCCTTTGGATTGGATACACTTTGAAAGCAGTTTTGAAACAGTTACAGGTCGATTAGAAAACGACGCCTATTTGCCATTAATACCCGCTCACTCTCTACGCAATACTTTTCGAATAAATATTGCAGATGGTCAATTGAGAAAAGATAGTTCTTTTTTTGTAACTTTACAGAACACCTTTGATCAAACAAACCATAGTGAGTTTGAAACTCGAACTGGTGGATACTCTTTGTTGAGTGCAGGAATTGAAAGCAAATTTAATTTTGAAAATATCGATCTTGCAATAGGAATAACAGGCACAAACCTGACAGATAAAGAATATGTATCACACCTTTCTAGATTTAAACCCGAAGGGATATTGAACATTGGTAGAAGCGTGAATTTGAGCTTAAAGTTGGAGATTTAATTAAGCTACAATTGCAAGTTCTGATTAAGTCTTTAAAGATTATAGATCTTGAGGAATACTAATTAATATTCCTTCATACGTAAAGTAGTTATATCAAAAAAGGTTGTACAATAATTATTAAAATATTGTACAACCTTTTCTCATTTATTGTACAATATTCTTTCAAACTGCTAAGGGAATTATACAAAACAAACAGAAGATTTTATAAACTTCTAAGCTAATAGGGAAAAAGAATTGGAATGTTGTTCTTTAGTTATGTAGGATATGTTTTTTTAAATGATTTTATAAGTGCCGTACATATAGAATCATTTTAATTTGCGATAAGTTGTGCATCATCAATAACCCATAGTTCGTTTGCCTTGTCATTTAGTAATTCAATTTTAATCGCAAGATTTGCGGTGGCTGGAATCCCAGTGATTTCTAGATATGAAATTCCATTGGTAATTCCATCTCCAGAAATATATGAAGTTGGAGTGTCATTACCATCATAAGCAGTTGCTACGGCTCTATTTGCATTGAATCCCCATTTATTATTAGAATCACCAAGAGATCCACCATGAATAACTAATTCCTCAGAAAAAACACCTCCCGGCCCAGTAGTGCTAATTGAGATTGTCACAGTGTCGGGGTTATCCATTCCATTTCCTGATTGATTAAGTGCAAACCCAGCCAATCTAAGTTTGAAGGTCGAGTCTGAATTGGCAGAAACATTTACGGGCCCTAGAATTAAAGTTGCTGCTCCGTTGTTAACTCCATATCCACGAACACCACTTGCATAATTAGGAGTATTAGGATAATCTCCTGAACCAGTAGTATAAAACCCACTTCCAGTTTCACTATATATTGGCAAATTTGGATCTGCAGGTATAGTTTCAAAATTTTGCGACCCCGATCCTATTAAAGCAGTATCACAAACTACATTTATCCATTTTACACCATT
>DATGMT010000150.1:0-25416 GCA_035307265.1 Aequorivita sp. | reverse complement strand
AGAATTCTTAAAAGATAATAACCACCTCTTTCTAACAACAGAATATGTAGACCTCGTTGAAGCTGTAGAACAATTTCAAATTAAACACAAAGTCAATTTCCTTGTGATGATTCAAAACAAACATTCGTTTTTTGAAAACCTTATGTTTAAACCTGTTATAAAACAGTTAGTATATCACACCAATGTGCCTTTTATGGTCATTCCACCTGTTGAATAAGTAGAATATTCAAGTGCGAAAATTTAGACGTGTTTATAAATGATTAATCCTGTTTAAGTCATGTATTATGTGATTTTAGATATTAATTCCTATAACGATATGGTTGAGGTGAATTTATTGTTTGTTAACACACTTGTCGAGCTTTAAGGATTAAAAATCTAAAATTTAAATAGAAGTGTTAATTTAAAGCGGGACAATTTCCTTTTAAATTATTAATTTGCAGAGCTTCTATAAACCAACCGCCATGAATAGGTACATCGCTTTTCTCACCCTGATTTTTGTTGTTTTACAACTTAATGTCAATGCTCAAGTTGCTGAAAACAATGCATTTAAAGGTCTTCCAGATAAAAAGCCGAAAGTAGCTCTTGTTCTAAGTGGAGGTGGAGCAAAAGGTGTTGCACACATTCCAACGCTACAAACTTTAGACTCTTTAGGAATTGTACCCGATCTTATTGTTGGAAATAGCATGGGTAGTATAATGGGTGGACTATATGCAATGGGATACTCAGGCGATAGTATTGTTAACCTCGTTAAACAAACTAATTGGGAGAATTTAATGGGAGGTGGAGTCTTTCTTAGAAACGTAGGTGCTGAGGAAAAAGCCGAGTTCGGACAATATTTCATTGAAATGGACTGGACAAACGGTGGCTTAAAACTCGGAAAGTTTCTAGTAAACGACCAAAGCTTGAGAGAGTTTATAACCATTCTTACTTTTCCCGCATACGATGTTAACGAATTCGATGATCTACCAATCCCGTTTAGAGCGGTAGCTACAGATATCGTAAATGGTAAGGAGGTAGTTTTAAATAAAGGATCACTTGCATTGGCCATGCGAGCAAGTATGTCAATTCCTGGTGTTTTTCAAGCAGTGGCATATGAAGAAACGCTGTTGATAGATGGAGGCCTTCTAAATAACTTTCCTGTTGATGTAGCAAAAGAACTCGGTGCAGATTTTATAATTGGAAGTGACGTAGGGGATGAACCATTTACAAAAAAGAGCCTTGAATATCTCCCGTCGCTTATGTCGCAAACTACAATGCTAAATAGCAATATTAAAAGACCCGGAAATAGAGCAATGTGTGATATATTGATTAGTCATAGTGGAAAACTAACCTATTCAACAGCAGACTTCAATAAAACAAATGTCTTATATGAAGAAGGTAAAATAGCTGTCAAAGAGAATATGGATGCACTTGTGGTTCTCTCAAACCAACTTAAAAACTATGAACAACGAAAAGTTGAACTTCTACCAGAAAAAGAAAAATTTGTTCTAGATACCATAATCTACACTGGAATTAGTAAATCTAACCTTGCCTTAGTTAAAGCACGAGCTAATTTAAAAGTCAATCAATCTTACTCTATCGAAGACGCTATTGATGGTATAAACAAAGCCATGGGGACAACTCTTTTTGAACAAATGGCCTATAATTCAGTAGTCAATGATACTATGGTTGGTCTAGAACTTATTGGAGTTGAAAGATCACCTCACCAAGTTAAAGGTGGGCTCCACTATGACCGCTATAATGGAATCGGAATCTTAGCAAATTATACAGGTAGAAACTTGCTTGGAGATGCTTCCCGTACAGTAGTTACTCTTGATATTGCAGAACAACCTAAAATGAGAATCCAATATCAAAAAAACTTCGGATATAAACGAAATTGGTGGTGGAGAGCTGAATTATATGGACAGCAATTAAAACAAAAAATATACTTTCAAGGTGAATATGTTGAAAATATGCGTAACCGATACCACGCCTTCGACAACCAATTTAACCGGAACTTAAGCCCGCTACGAAGCTATGTTGGCGTGGGATTAAAATATCACAATACCAATATTAAACCTACTATCAAATCTAAAGTAGTTGAAAATATCTTTAAACTGAGTAGCTATAATAACTACGACATAGAGCTCTACGCTCAATATAATTACAACAGCCTAAACCAAGTTCTTTTTGCTACTCAAGGGGCTCTATTAAAAGGTTTCATAGGAAGGTCGTTGTATAGTGAATTGAAAGTTAATTATTCAGATGAGAATATTCCTGACTATAATAGCACAACAAATAACTTCACAAGACTTGGAATTGATTATGAAAAGAGATTTCCAATAGCAAATAAAGTTACAACTATAGTAGGTGCTTCGGGACACGTAATCCTTCAAGATGCTAAAAACAGCAATGAATACTCAAATCTAGCATTAAACTCTAAATATTTTTTAGGAGGTAATGTATTGGCTCCACGAAATGAGTATTTTAATTTTCCCGGTCTAGAAGAGGAAGAACTTCCCGTAAATCAATTCGTGAAATTTAATTTGGGGCTGCAATACAACGCATTTGATAATATATTTATAACGCCCCATATTGATGTGGCATCAATTGGATTTGGTGACTTTACAGACTATATAGATGATGCTTTTGCACCAAGAGGAAAATGGGTGGACTTTGAAGAACCTAGTTTGTTGCTATCTGCAGGTGCTACAATTTCATATAAATCTCTCTTAGGGCCTGTCAATTTCGACGTGTCATGGGTTAATAACACAGATAAATTAAGATTCTTTATCGGTATAGGGTTTCATATGAATCGTTCAAACTAAACTCAAACCCTCAGTTGGTACAAGCCTAATTCCACAATTTCAATTCCTACTCTTTTAAAAGAATGTGGAGGTAATCATCGCTGTCTCAGCTCATATATGATACAAATCATAGGTTACATTCTTTATCAAAAGTAGCTTTGCTTTTTTATTGTCACTCCCGCTTTTTATTATACCAAATTGAGCAAGTGGGTTGAGTAATCTTATTTATTTTTGAAGAAAACATTAAATATGAATAAAGCCATATATATAGCTACAACAGAACCTGATAGTGGAAAGTCTATAGTTTCTTTGGGGTTGATGCAGTCACTACTTGGAAAAGCTGCTAAAGTTGGATACTTCAGGCCTATTATAGACGATTTTAAGCCAGGTGAAATAGATAACCATATCAACACAGTATCTACCTATTTCAATCTAGATATAAAGTTTGAAGATTCCTATGCGTTTAAAAGAAGCGAAGTAATCAGAAAAACTAATGAAAATAAAGATGGAGAAATCATCAGTAAGATAATTGAAAAGTATAAAGCCCTTGAAGAGCGCTTCGACTTCGTGCTAATAGAAGGCACCGGTTTTACTGGAGAAGGATCTATTAAAGAGTTTGATATAAACGTTCTGATTGCTAAAAACCTTGGAGTGCCAGCAATTATTATGGCTAGCGGGATAGGCAAAACATTGGATGAATTTGTAGGTAACTTACAAATGGCTTTCGACACCTTTAAAGATAAAGGTGTGGAGGTTCTATCTGTAATAGCTAATAAAGTAGAGCCGCAAAACCAAGAGTTGGTAGTATCTGAACTGGAAAAATATCTCCCCGCTGGAGTTATAGTTGGCGCAATTCCATTAAACCCTCTTTTAGCAAATCCATCTATAAAGGAAATTGTAGATACCCTAAATGCAAAAGTGCTTTTTGGTGAATCATTTATCAATAACCAAGCAGGAAACTATAGCGTAGGTGCTATGCAACTGCACAACTACCTCATTCATCTAAAAGAAAATGCACTAGTAATCACACCTGGAGATAGAGCCGATATTATTCTAGGTGCATTACAAGCAAATATTTCAGGTAACTATCCTTCCATTTCAGGAATCGTTCTTACGGCAGGTTTAGTGCCAGAAGATTCAATTATCAAGCTTATTGAAGGTCTGTCTGATGTTGTCCCAATTATATCTGTTGAAGGCGGAACATTCTCCGTAACCAATAGCTTGGGGAGAATTAAATCACAGATTTACGCTGAGAATACTGAAAAGATTACTACCTCTATTAAAGATTTTGAAGACAATGTGAGAGTAGATGATTTGATCGAACGCCTAATTAAATTCGAATCGAATGGAATCACGCCTAGAATGTTTCAGTATAATTTGCTGAAAAAAGCAAAATCAAATAAAAAGCATATCGTTTTACCCGAAGGACTAGATGAACGTATTCTAAAGGCTACCAAACGTTTGATAGACCTCGATGCTGTTCGTATCACATTGCTTGGCGACAGAAAGAAAATAGAAGAGAAAATTGCTTTGCTCGACATTGTTTTAGACCTGAATAAGGTAAACATCATCAATCCTAGCGAGTATGAAAACTTTGAAGATTATGCCGAAACTCTTTATGAACTTAGAAAGCATAAAAATGTCAACCTAGCTATGGCGAGAGACCTGATGGAAGATGTGTCATACTTCGGAACTATGATGGTTTATAAAGGCGATGCAGACGGAATGGTTTCAGGTGCTGAACACACTACGCAACACACGATTCTACCTGCACTTCAGTTTATTAAAACAAAACCAGATTCGTCTATCGTTTCTTCAGTGTTTTTTATGCTGCTTGAAGATAGAGTTTCTGTGTATGGCGACTGCGCTATTAATCCTAATCCTACGGCAGAACAATTAGCCGAAATCGCTATTTCTTCAGCTGCTACTAGTTTAGCTTTCGAAATTGAACCTAAAATAGCAATGCTGTCATATTCATCAGGATCATCAGGGGTTGGAGCAGACGTGGAAAGAGTGAGAGAAGCTACTGAAATAGTTAGAAGTAAAAGACCTGATTTAAAAGTAGAAGGCCCGATTCAGTACGATGCTGCAGTTGATATCGCCGTTGGAAAATCAAAAATGCCAGACTCCGAAGTGGCAGGACAAGCCAATGTGTTTATATTTCCTGACCTAAATACTGGTAATAACACCTATAAAGCCGTGCAAAGAGAAACTAAAGCATTGGCAATTGGACCAATAATACAAGGTTTAAATAAACCAGTTAACGATTTAAGCCGTGGCTGTACAACAGACGATATATTTAATACCGTTATTGTAACAGCAATTCAAGCACAAGACGCTTAATAAAATAAATCAGGACAGATTAATAAAAATGAGACCGATAAAAACCTCATAAGTCCTTTTAATAAAGTATTAAATCAAAAACTGGCAGTTTCCTCCGCCATAAAAAGAAAAGTTAAAAAAATGAACATATTAATTATCAACTCAGGAAGTTCTTCAATTAAATTTCAGTTAATAGAAATGCCTTCCGAAACATTGATATGTAGTGGGCTAGTTGAACGAATAGGTCAAAAAGATGCAATTGTAAACTACAAAACTAATTCAACTTCTTTTCAACAAATAAACAGCATAGAAACACATAATGAAGGGTTGCATAAAATTGTTGACCTACTTTTAGATCCTGAAAAAGGGGTAATTGAAAGTAAAAGTGATATAAAAATTGTTGGTCACCGTGTTGTTCATGGAGGAAATTCATTTTCAAATACAACATTAATTACTGATGAGGTTAAGAAAGAGATTCAAGAATGCGCTGCTTTAGCACCTCTTCACAACCCCGGAAACCTTCAGGGCATCCTCGTTTCTGAAGAGTTTTTCCCAACAGCAAAACAAGTGGCAGTTTTCGACACAGCCTTTCATCAAACCATTGCTGAAAAAGCGAAGAGATATGCCATTCCAAACGAACTTTATAAAGAACAAGGCATTCAAGTTTATGGTTTCCACGGAACGAGTCATCAATATGTTTCTGAAAAAGCAATTGAATATCTTGGCGCTAAATCCTCTAAAATTATTTCTATTCACTTAGGAAACGGCTGTAGTATGACAGCAATTAAGGACGGAAAGAGTATAGATCACAGTTTGGGCTTCACACCATCCAATGGCCTGATAATGGGATCTAGAAGCGGTGATATAGACCACGGTATTATATTTCATCTGGTTAAGAATTTAGGATATAGCTTAGATGAGGTTAAAGATATTCTAACAAATAAAAGTGGAATGCTGGGGCTAACCGGCTCTAACGACTTGAGGGATATTCAATCTGAAGCGGAAAAAGGAAATAAAGATAGCATATTAGCTCTAGAAATGAATGCGTATCGAATTAAGAAATATATAGGTGCCTATACTGCAGCTATGAATGGAGTAGATGCTATTATCTTTACGGCTGGAATAGGTGAAAACTCAAGCGTAATTAGAAAGCTTGTGTGTGAAGATATGGACTATTTCGGAATAGAACTCGACGATGCTAAAAACGAGTCTAAAACAAACGGTATACGCGAAATCAATAGCGAAAATTCAAAAGTAAAAGTCCTAGTGATTCCAACAAACGAAGAACTTGAAATTGCAAAACAGGCTTATAGCCTACTAAACTGATTTAGTTATAAAAGTGATAAATGCGTAGCTACTCATTTTTCGCGATTTTCTTATTGTGTCTCCTTATTGTAGGTGTAGATGCACTCAGCTTCTATTGGCTTCGATCGATAACTCAGTTTATTAGTTCTTCTGCACTAAAAACTACAATTCATATTCTCTTTTGGGTTTTTACAATTGGTCTAGTCTCCGCTATTCTAATCCTAAAAGCAAGAATGGAATCCATTCCTGTGACGAAACGACAAACATTAGTTTCATCACTATACGGATTGACGATTTCTTCATTTATACCCAAGATAATATTTGTTGTATTTATAAGTATTCTATACTTCTCAAACTATATGTTTTCGGAAACGGATTCATTGCTCATAGTGCCAATAGCAGGATTAATCGCTGGATTTCTCCCATTTTTTGTCATAGTATACGCGGTTACCAAAGCTGTATATAGGTTTAAAGTTTATGAAAATGTAGTTCACCACAGTGATTTGCCTGATTCTTTCAACGGTTTAAAAATCGTTCACATTTCAGATTTACACCTTGGAAGCTTTGGATATAGATATCAGATTCTAGATAGAGCAGTTTCTATTATAAATAACCTCGATGCAGATCTCATTCTTTTTACTGGCGATTTAGTAAACAACTTCGCTTGGGAATTAAATGGATGGGAAGAGATTTTGAAAAAGCTAAAAGCTAAAAAAGGTAAATATGCCGTATTAGGAAACCACGACTATGGAGATTATTCCCAATGGAACTCAAAACAAGCCAAAATAGAAAACTTTGAAGCAATCAAACAGTTCTATCTTCAAATTGACTTTAAGTTGCTCTTAAATGAATCTGTAGCCCTTTCAGAAAACAATCAAAATATTGCCGTAGTAGGAGTGGAGAACTGGGGGCTTCCACCATTTAGACAAGATGGCGATTTAAGTAAAGCACTTAATCTTGTAGAATCTATTCCGTTTAAGATATTGCTTTCGCATGATCCATCGCATTGGGATGAAGAAGTATTGCCTAAATCAAATATAGCATTAACCCTCTCAGGACATACCCATGGAATGCAAGCAGGAATTAACTTTAGAGGTAAACAATGGAGCCCGATTAAGTATAAATACAAACGATGGGCAGGCCTATACAAAGTCGATAACCAATTTCTATATGTAACAAGGGGATTAGGATGGTTAGGATTTCCAGGCAGACTAGGAATGCGCCCAGAAATCACCTTAATTGAATTAAAAAAACAACGATAATTTTTTCTATAGTTATCGTCTATTAACTCATCTGCTGAAATCCTCTAAGATTTATTTTAATAGTTATTTTAGAGTGAGCCATAAAAGTATTTTTTCCCCATAGATGTCCCATAGATATCCCTAGTATATCCCTACTATATCCCCACTGTACTTTATAAATTATTCACGGGTTTTTTCCTGTAGATTTTTGTGCAAGTTCTTTAGGACCTTGTAGATATATTAGTTTTAGAAATTAGCAGAGACAGAACTTTTCATTCGTTTGAAACACTTCTCTTTAGGTAAACTACAATTTTCGCATAAAAACAAAATTGTTCATGCTCCATTTTTACTATTTGCACGTATTTCAGTAATGGCCATAAAAAAACCCTTGCATCTTAGTGATACAAGGGTTTTGTTTGTGACCTGGGTGGGGCTCGAACCCACGACCACCTCCTTAAAAGGGAGGTGCTCTACCAACTGAGCTACCAGGTCTTCCTTTTCTTGGTTGCCTTTCTTTCGGTAGGCGGGTGCAAATATACTATCATTAAATATATTATTCAAAATGAAAATCAATTTAATTTTAATAAATTTTGAAGTCCCTGAAAGACAGGGGCTCACGAAGCTATTTTTTTTCGGTATTTAGAATATTCCACAATAAACCATCAATTTAATGAGTTCAGATTCATTAAAAATCGTCAATTTTGCTCTAAAAATGAAAATAGTATTAATTGGATATATGGGCAGCGGAAAATCCTCCGTTGGAAAAGCACTCGCAAAAGAGTTGAATGTTCCATTTCATGACCTAGATGATGAAATTGAAAAGAAGGAACAAAGTGAGATTTCTAAAATATTCGAATCTAGAGGAGAAATCTATTTCAGAAAAACTGAAAACAATACTCTGAAAACACTTTTGTCAAAACCTGATGATTTCGTGTTAGCAACAGGTGGTGGAACACCGTGCTACGGAGATTCACTCCCAGCAATTCTCAATGCAGATAACACATTGTCTGTCTACCTGAAGACTCCAATACACATTTTAAGCGAAAGACTTTTCCCTGAAAGGAAACAACGTCCTTTAGTAGCTCACCTAGATTCAATAGAGAAGATGAATGAATTCATAGGAATCCATCTGTTTGAAAGATCTCACTTCTATAACCAAGCCAACATAACAATTGATGCAGGTGAAGACTCGCCTGAAACTTTGGCTATGAAGATTAAACAGAGTTTACTCTAAAATAGCTCGATCATTATTCTTTTCAAAAACTACTTTGACGTTTTCATTTAAAGAAGTAGAAAGAGATATCCCTTTGAAATCAGCTTTTACTGGATACTTTTTATGGTTTCTGTCAACAAGCACTGCTGTTTTAAATTGCTTTAAAGGGACATCGAGAAAGTGTTTGATGCCGTATATTAAAGTTGTTCCAGAATGCAATACATCATCCACTAAAAGTAAAGACTTGTTTTGATACTCTTCAGGTTTTAATGAAGTAGTAATTGGACTAGTTGGATTTCGTTTGTCGATTGATACCTCACAAAGAATTGCTTTAATAGGAGAAATACTTTCAACTTCAGCTTTAATCTTTTTAGCAAGAGTAAAACCGTTTTCTTTAATTCCAGCAATTATAACTTCAGTTTCGTTAACGTTACTTTCATAAAGCTGATAAGCCATCCTCTTGATTTTATGGGCTATTTGCTTTTTGTCTAGTATTACAGTGTCTATTTTATGCATACGGTTTCTTTTAATTAAAGGTAGTTATTAGAATTGAGCTTATTCCACAGGTGGGTCTTGACTTTCTGGATCTTTAAACTCGTCTAAATCTCTTCTGTCTTTTTTGGTTGGTCTTCCAAGTCCCTTTTTACGGTAATGAGTTTTTGCATACTGTAGCAACTCATTTGCTTCAAATTCTTCTTTTGGTGTAGTGTCTACTCGATAAATGTCAACTAATTTAGCACCTACACGGCTCGGTGGAATATCCAAAACCTTCATTTGATACTTTATCTGGTTCTTCCTAATCATTATAGAGTCGCCAGGATAAACTTCTCTAGAAGGTTTAACAACGTCTCCATTCACTCTAACAGCGCCTTTCTTACAGGCCTGTGTTGCCATGTTGCGGGTTTTTAGATATCGAACACACCACAAATACTTATCAATTCTCATAGTTTGAAATCCTAAAAACAACGTTAATCCTAGTGCAAAAATAACCGAAAATTGTATCTTGCGCCCTCAAATTACTGATGATGATCAAAATAAAATACGGTTTTGCACTTTTGATAACCATAATGATGGTTACTGCTTCTTGTAAAAAAGATGACGATTCACTTCCACCACCACCTCCACCAAGAGATAGAGGAGAGGAAGCTGCAAGAGCTCAAGCGGAAATCGAAGAGTTCTTGGAAACTCATTTCTATAACTACGAGGAATTTGAAGCCGATCCTGATAACGCAAAAATTCGCTTCGAGCTAATTGAAGGTGAAAACGCGTCTAAAACTCCGTTGATCGAGCAAGTTTCATTTAAAGAAGTTGTAGATGAGGTTGATAGTGACGTTGTTTATAAACTCTATTATTTAAGTGTGAGAGAAGGTTCGGGAGATAGACCTCACTTCTGCGACTTTACAACAAACACTTATGAAGGAAGAACGCTAGAACTCGAACTGTTCGATAGCTCTGTTCAACCGGTGCGTTTCAGCCTTGTTGGTGGTAAAACAACACAAGGAATAATCAAAGGACTACAACAAGCTTTAATTGAATTTAAAGGTGCCTCAAACGTTACTTCTAATCCTGATGGAACAATGACCTTCGAAGATTATGGAATAGGAGCTGTGTTTATCCCTTCTGGATTGGCATATTTCCAGTATCCTTCTTCTAGTACTATATCTCCTTATGAACAGCTTATCTTCACTTTTGAACTGTTTGCAACCGAGATTGCTGATCATGATGAAGACGGAATTCCTTCGTATATGGAAGACTTAAATGGAAATCAAAACTTATGGGACGACGATACTGATGGAAATGGAGTTCCAAACTATCTAGATGACGATGACGATGGCGATGGCAGATTGACTAAAGATGAAATTACTGGTAATTATAAAGATGGAACTCTTGAATTTCCAGATACAAATGGGAGTGGAATTCCAGACTATTTAGATCCGAATATTTAAAATATAGACTACTTCACAAATCAAAAACGCCCCTTTTATGTTTCATAAAAGGGGCGTTTTATTTTTATATGTCTATTGCTTATTTACGAGCAATAACGTTCTTAACTGCGGCCTCTATGGCTGCTGCATTTAATTTGTACTTATCCATTAGCTGTTCTGGAGTTCCAGATTCACCAAAAGTGTCTTGCGTTGCCACAAACTCTTGTGGAGCAGGATGCTTGGTGGTTAGTAAACGAGCTACGCTTTCTCCAAGACCTCCTAGGAAGTTGTGCTCTTCTGCAGTAACAACACACCCCGTTTTCTTAACGCTTTTTAAAATAGCAGTTTCGTCCAACGGTTTTATTGTGTGAATATTGATCACATCTGCAGAGATATTGTTTTTGTGTAAAGCTTCTGCAGCTTGTAACGCTTCCCAAACCAAATGTCCAGTAGCAATGATAGTAACGTCTGTACCTTCTTGAAGCTGTACTGCTTTTCCAATCTGAAAGTCTTGATCTTCCGGCGTAAAGTTCGCAACTTTTGGGCGACCAAAACGTAGATAAACAGGGCCTTCATAATCAGCAATAGCAATTGTAGCAGCTTTCGTTTGATTGTAATCACAAGTATTGATTACAGTCATACCCGGAAGCATTTTCATCAGCCCAATATCCTCAAGAATTTGATGCGTAGCACCATCTTCACCTAAAGTTAAACCTGCGTGTGAAGCACATATTTTTACGTTCTTTCCGCTATAAGCAACACTTTGACGAATTTGATCATAAACGCGTCCTGTAGAAAAGTTAGCGAAAGTTCCTGTAAATGGAATTTTTCCACCAATAGTCATCCCAGCAGCCATTCCAATCATATTTGCTTCTGCAATTCCTACCTGAAAGAATCTTTCTGGATGGTTTTTCTTAAAATCGTCCATTTTTAAAGATCCGGTAAGGTCGGCACAAAGAGCTACTACGTCTTTATTTTTCTTTCCTAACTCCGTAAGTCCATCACCGAAGCCAGATCGTGTATCTTTTTTACCTGTATCTGTATATTTTTTCATGTCTATTTCCCGCTTTGGCGGGTGCCTTTTGTACTTTAAAACTCTTTGGAATTAAGATTTAAAGTAACTGTTTTAGTTGTGTTTTATTCAATATTATCTTTCCTCCTTTTTTTTAAAAAGAGGAGCAGAGGATTAAATTAATAATCACCTAAAGTAACTGGGTTTTGCGAGAGCGCTTTTTCTAGCTGCTCGTCGTTTGGAGCTTTTCCGTGCCATTCGTGAGTGTGCATCATAAAGTCAACACCATTACCCATTACAGTATGTAGCAGAACACAAACAGGTTTTCCTTTTCCTGTCTTTTCTTTAGCTTCTTTCATTCTAGAAACAACTGCTTTAATATCGTTTCCTTTTTCAATGTCTAAAACGTCCCATCCAAAAGCTTCAAACTTTGCTCTCAAATTTCCAAGAGGAAGTACGTTTTCTGTAGAGCCATCAATTTGCTGTCCGTTGTAATCTACTGTAACAATTAGGTTGTCAACAGAGTTACCTGCAGCATACATAATTGCTTCCCAGTTCTGACCCTCTTGCAATTCGCCATCTCCACAAAGTGTGTAGACAAGATGCTTGTCGTTGTTTAGCTTTTTAGCTTGGGCCGCACCAATTGCAACAGAAATTCCTTGACCAAGAGATCCTGAAGCCACACGAACACCCGGAAGTCCTTCATGTGTTGTTGGATGCCCTTGAAGACGAGAATTAATTAGTCTAAAGGTGTTTAGTTCATCCACAGGGAAATATCCTGATCTAGCTAAAACGCTATAGAATACTGGAGAAATATGACCGTTGGAAAGGAAGAAGATATCTTCATTAATTCCATCAAGAGTAAAATCCTCTTTACGATCCATAACTTCGTTGTAAAGTGCTACAAAGAATTCGGCACAACCTAAGGAACCTCCAGGATGTCCAGAATTAACTTTATGTACTTGTCTTAAAATATCTCTTCGAACTTGAACGACCAAATCTTCGAGAGCTTTGTAATCTGCCATAATTAGATTTATTTTTTTCAATGTCAAAAGTAACTTATTCTAAGGGGTATACAAAACTCAAACGAATGCTTTTATCAACGAATACACTGAATTTTCAACAAGAAAGGAAATTCACAAATACGAATTCAGTTCAGATAGCTATCGGAATCTGAAATAATATAAGTTATCTTTGCCTCCTCAATAAAAATTGCTGAATGCACTTTAAATTAGAAACTACAGATACTCAAAGCCGCGCTCGTGCGGGTGTTATAACAACAGACCACGGTCAAATTGAAACTCCAATCTTTATGCCCGTTGGAACTCTCGGCACTGTAAAAGGAGTTCACCAGCGAGAGCTTAAGGAAGATATTAATCCAGATATAATTCTTGGAAATACATATCATCTCTATTTAAGACCACAAATGCCGGTTCTTGAAAAAGCCGGAGGTCTTCATAAATTTATGAACTGGGATCGAAGTATCTTAACCGATAGCGGTGGATATCAAGTATATTCTTTGTCTGCTAATCGTAAAATAAAAGAAGCAGGTGTGAAATTTAAAAGCCATATCGACGGTAGTTATCATTTCTTTACACCGGAAAACGTGATGGAAATTCAGCGAACTATTGGTGCCGATATTATTATGGCATTTGATGAGTGCGCACCGTACCCATGTGATTATAACTATGCTAAACGATCTATGCACATGACCCATCGTTGGCTCGATCGTTGTATTGCTCATTTGGAAAAAACACCTCTTAAATACGATTATAATCAGACGCTTTTTCCTATTGTGCAAGGAAGTACGTATAAGGACTTAAGAAAACAATCTGCAGAGTATATTGCTTCGGTAGGAGCAGAAGGGAATGCTATTGGAGGTCTTTCTGTAGGTGAACCTGCTGAGGAAATGTATGAAATGACTTCTGTTGTAACCGAAATTCTCCCAGAAGACAAACCGAGATATTTAATGGGAGTAGGGACTCCTGTGAATATATTAGAAAATATCGCCTTAGGAATAGATATGTTCGATTGTGTTATGCCAACAAGAAATGGTCGAAACGGAATGCTCTTCACTTCGGAAGGAATTATAAATATCAAAAATAAAAAATGGGAGGCCGACCTCTCGGCAATTGACCCAATGGGAATCACTTGGGTAGATACTGAATATAGTAAGGCATATCTTCGTCATTTATTTACTGTAAATGAAATGTTGGGCAGACAAATAGCATCTATACATAACTTAGGTTTCTACTTGTGGTTGGCTCGCGAAGCAAGAAAACGTATCTTAGGTGGAGATTTCCTCGAATGGAAAAACGCAATGGTCAAAAAACTAGATCAACGACTATAAAATGCTAAGCATTCTAGATAGATACATACTGAGAAAATACCTTGGAACCTTTGGACTTCTGCTCCTGTTGTTTGTTCCCATTGGAATCACGGTTCACCTTGCTGAAAAAATAGATAAGATTCTCGAAAATGAGGTTCCTCTAATCGAGGTAATGAAATATTTGTATGATTTCACTATCTACTTTGCTAACTTACTTTTTCCGCTATTTCTGTTTTTATCGGTGATTTGGTTTACTTCTAAGCTAGCTAGTAATACCGAAGTAATTGCCTTTTTAAGTAGTGGGGTTTCTTACTATCGTTTTCTAAGACCATATGTTATAGGAGCTACTATTGTTTGTGTTTTAGCATTGATTTTCAGTATGTATTTAGCTCCAAAAGCGAGTAAAGGCTTTAATGAATTTGTATATACATATATCAAGAAAGGAAAGCAAGATCGAGAACAAAGTAATGTGTTTACACAGATTAACGATAACGACTATCTGTATGTGAGCTATTTTAATTCGAAGGAGCAAATTGGGAGTAATTTCACACTAGAGCATTTTGAAGGAAACGAAATGACATATAAAATTGCCGCTTCACAAATAAAATACAACTCAGAAGATAGTACATATACGCTATTTAATTACACCAAGAGAACTGTTGGTGAAACTTCGGACCTTATAGAAAGAAAATCAAAATTAGATACGGTTTTTTCTTTCACGATGGAAGACCTTACTCCCGTTACGTATATAGCAGAAACACTAAACTTTACAGAGCTTAACGACTTTATTAAGAAGGAAAAAGCAAGAGGATCTTCAAATATAAATCGCTATGAAGTTGTGCGCTATAAACGATGGAGTTTGCCTGTTTCAGCATATATCCTCACTATTATAGCTGTTGCAGTTTCTTCGGTTAAAAGAAGAGGAGGTATGGGAGTAAACCTCGCTATTGGTATTAGTATTGGAATGATTTATATCTTTTTCGATAAAATATTTGGTACAATGGCTGAGCAAAGTTCCTTCTCGCCATTTGTAGCTACATGGTTTCCGAATATTGTGTTTGGGATTTTAGCAATTTATCTCTTGAGGAATGCGAAACGATAAGCTTCTCAATTACCTGCATTTACATTTTATTGTATTTATATGGGGATTTACGGCAGTTTTAGGAGCTTTAATTAGCTTAGAAGCCATTCCATTGGTATGGTATAGAATGTTAATGGCGACAGGATTTGTGTTTTTATTTTTATTGTACAGAAAGGAAAAGCTGAGGTTTTCTTTAAAAACTTTAAGCAAGTTTGCTCTCTCAGGGGTTATAATAGCTTTACATTGGCTCACATTTTTTGGGGCTATTAAAGCATCCAATGTGTCGGTGACGTTAGCAGTGCTTTCAACTGGTGCTTTTTTTGCTTCACTCTTAGAGCCATTGTTTTATAAAAGAAAAATAATCTTCTATGAAGTTTTCTTTGGTCTTATTGCAGTAGTAGGGCTCTATGTTATTTTCGATGTTGATTCTTCAAATGCGATAGGCATTGGATTAGCGCTGATTTCAGCATTTTTAAGTGCCTTGTTTTCAGTTCTAAATGGCAAGTTGGTTCTTGAACATAAAGCAGGAGCAATTTCATTTTACGAATTGTTATTTGGGGTGCTCGCAATTACAGTTTTTTTGGCTGTGTCTGGCGGATTCACTGCAGAGTTTTTTGTTGTTTCAACCAGCGATTGGGTGTACTTGGCCATCTTGGCTTCGGTATGCACAGCATATGCTTTTATTGCATCTGTTCATGTAATGAAGTGGATAAGTCCGTATACAGTTATGCTAACTATCAATATGGAACCTGTTTATGGAATTATATTGGCGCTTATTATTCTAGGTGATTCTGAAAAGATGGGGTCTCAATTTTATTATGGAGCAGTAATTATATTGCTTACTGTAGTTACTAATGGAATTATCAAGATGAGACAGCAAAGAAAACGAAGGAGATTGCCTAACACATAAGAACAAAATTCTATCTTTGTAGATTAACAAATATTTTAACGGAAGTTAATATTATGGAATATCTGGACTTTGAATTGCCTATTAAAGAGTTGCAGGAGCAGTATGAAAAAGCCTGCCTTATCGGGGAGGAAAGTGATGTTGACGTGAGCAACACATGTAAGCAAATTGAGAAAAAACTAAAAGAAACAAAGTTAGAAATTTATAAAAATCTAACTCCTTGGCAGAGAGTTCAACTTTCTCGCCATCCTGATCGTCCTTATACAATGGACTATTTGAAAGCTATTTGTGGTGATTCTTTTCTAGAGTTACACGGCGACCGAAGCTTTAAAGACGATAAAGCAATGGTGGGAGGCTTAGGAAAGATTGGAGATCAAAGCTTTATGTTTGTAGGCCAGCAAAAAGGTTACAACACAAAAACACGTCAATACCGAAATTTTGGTATGGCTAATCCTGAAGGATACCGCAAAGCACTACGTTTAATGAAATCTGCAGAGAAGTTCGGACTTCCCGTTGTAACTTTTGTAGATACTCCTGGAGCATTCCCTGGTTTAGAAGCCGAAGAAAGAGGACAAGGAGAGGCCATTGCAAGAAATATTCTTGAAATGACAAAGCTTAAAGTTCCTATAATTGTTGTTATCATTGGTGAAGGAGCTAGTGGTGGTGCACTAGGAATTGGAGTAGGAGACAAAGTACTAATGCTTGAAAACACTTGGTATTCTGTAATTTCTCCAGAAAGTTGTTCTTCTATTCTATGGCGTAGTTGGGAATTTAAAGAACAAGCAGCAGAAGCTTTAAAACTTACTGCTACCGACATGAAAAATCTAAAACTTATAGATGAAATAGTAAAAGAACCTCTTGGTGGTGCACATAGCAATCGCGAAGAAACTTTTGCTATTGTAGCAGCTGCTATCCAAAAGACTTATAAGGAACTTAAAATGTTATCCCCAACCGAATTAGTGAAAAAGAGGATGGATAAATATTTAGAAATGGGAACCTTCAAAGGGTAGAAGCAACAATATCAAACCTTAACACAAATCCGAAGGTTAAACTTCGGATTTTTTTGTGGGTTATGAACAAAAATCTTAACTTATGAACAGGTGTTTTGTTGATGACCTGTGAATAGAGAATCTCACAAAAAATACCTTTCTCCTAACAATTTATTTACATTCGCCCTATGGAAAAAATTATGCCCCAAACTAATTTTACAAGACGCAACTCTCCAGTTATTTCCCTTGAGAAGGGAAAATTGCCGCCACAGGCAGTTGATTTAGAGGAAGTTGTGATTGGGGCTTTGATGATTGATAAAAAAGGTGTCGATGAAGTTATCGATATACTACACCCTGAAGTGTTTTATAAACCAGCTCATCAGGACATATTTGAAGCTATTCACCACTTATTCGAAAATAGTCAGCCAGTTGACTTATT
The DNA here is from genome assembly GCA_035307265.1 of Aequorivita sp. Lineage (GTDB taxonomy): Bacteria > Bacteroidota > Bacteroidia > Flavobacteriales > Flavobacteriaceae > Aequorivita. Next base: position 7,867 of record DATGMT010000150.1, on the reverse strand, counting down.
AACCGTTTCAGCACAATTGAAGAAGGCTGGAAAACTCGAGGCAGTTGGAGGTGAGTTTTATTTGATACAATTAACTCAAAAAGTGTCATCTTCGGCACATATTGAGTTCCATGCACGCATCGTTCTTCAGAAGTATATACAGCGTAGTCTTATTAAGATTTCTAGCGAAATTATAGAGGCCTCTTATGATGAAGGAACGGATGTTTTTGACCTTTTAGATAGTGCAGAAGCTAAACTATATGAAGTAGCTCAAGGAAACATTAAACGTTCTTCCGAAACTGCTCAAAGCCTTGTAATACAAGCAAAAAAGAGAATTGAAGAAATTGCTAATAAAGAAGGTTTATCGGGTGTGCCATCTGGCTTTGCTAAATTAGATAAACTAACTTCTGGTTGGCAGCCAAGTGATTTGATTATTATTGCAGCACGTCCAGGTATGGGTAAAACTGCCCTAACGCTTTCAATGGCACGAAATATTGCTGTAGAACACAATATACCTGTAGCTTTTTTCTCTCTTGAGATGTCTTCGGTACAGTTAATAACACGTCTGATTTCTTCAGAAACACATTTGAATTCTGAAAAACTTAGAACAGGAAACCTCGAAAAATACGAATGGGAACAGCTTAACGTAAAAGTTAAAGACCTCGAAAAAGCCCCTTTGTTTATTGACGATACTCCTTCGCTTTCAATTTTCGACTTACGTGCAAAGGCAAGAAGACTTTCTTCACAGCATGGAATTAAGCTAATTGTTGTAGATTACTTACAATTAATGACGGCAGGTGGAAGTCAAAAAGGAGGAAACCGTGAACAGGAAATTTCTACAATTTCTAGAAACCTAAAAGCATTAGCAAAGGAATTAAATATTCCTGTTATTGCACTTTCCCAGCTTTCACGAGCTGTAGAAACACGTGGGGGGAGCAAAAGACCGTTGCTTTCTGACCTTCGTGAATCTGGAGCTATAGAACAGGATGCCGATATTGTTTCATTCATTTATAGACCTGAGTATTACAAGATTGACGAGTGGGACGACGACGACCACACACCTACTGCAGGTCAAGCTGAATTTATCGTTGCTAAACATAGAAACGGAGGTTTGGATGAAATTCGTTTGAAGTTTATCGGTAGCTTAGGTAAGTTTGAAAATTTAGAAACAGACGAACTACCAACAGCATTTGTGTCTAGCATGAATAATGCAGCTAACGACGATACGTTTAAAACCAGTGATTTTCCTTCAGCCGATGAAGCTTTTGGAAGCTCTATGAACGAAGGATTTACTGGCGATGATAATGATGTGCCTTTCTAAGCACACTTCATAAGCTTGGCTTGAAAATTGTTACTATATTTAGCGTCAATAGACAGTATATTTCTATTGATTTTAAAGCTAATTATGATTCGATTAATATTTTCAGTTTTTATTTTACTTTTTTCAATCCATGCTTCTGCTTCCTATATATTGATACCTATGGATGCCGAAAGCCAGAAGGAACACCTAAAAGCCTATGGAATTACTTATTGGGTTTTAGAGAAACAACTAAAGGCTAATTGGCTTTTAAATTACCGTGGAGGATCTTTTTTACTTCCTGATTTACCTGAAATCCAGAGAGAATGCCAAATAAGAGGTGTTTCTTTCGAAGTTCTTTCCGATAGTAAAGCTGAACAAATCTTAGCAGAAATTAGCAGCCCTTCAAAGAATATGGATGCTATTGTTCTTGAGAAAGCTCCTAAAATTGCGGTATACTCTCCTAAAGGGATGCTTCCGTGGGATGATGCAGTCACGTTGGTTTTAACCTATGCCGAAATTCCTTATACGGTTATTTATGACGAAGAAGTTTTATCAGACCAATTGTTACTCTATGATTGGTTACACCTTCATCACGAAGACTTCACAGGACAATATGGAAAGTTTTACCGAGCCTATCGCGCTGCGCCCTGGTATATAGAGGCAAAAAGAGAAGCAGAAGAGTTAGCTAATAGCCTTGGGTATTCTAAGGTGTCAGAATCTAAACTTGCCGTAGCCAAGAAGATTAGAGATTATGTAGTAGGTGGTGGGTTTATGTTTGCTATGTGTAGTGCTACCGATAGCTTTGACATTGCTCTTTCAGCAGATGGTGTTGATATATGCGAACCTATGTTCGATGGTGACCCAAGTGAACCAAACTATCAGAATAAAATTGATTATAGTAAAACCTTTGCTTTTACTGATTTTATATTGGAAAGAAACCCGATGGTGTATGAGTTTTCAAGTATTGATACTACTAATAAACGAAAAATTCCGAAGGAGTCAGACTATTTCACTTTAATGGACTATTCAGCAAAATGGGATCCAATTCCTACTATGCTTTGTCAAAACCATACGGCATTAGTGAAAGGTTTTATGGGGCAAACTACAGCATTTGAACGCAGCCAAGTAAAGCCTAATGTCTTAGTGATGGGAGAAAATAAACGTACTGGAGAAGCTCGATATATTCATGGAATTAGAGGAAAAGGATTTTTTACTTTTTATGGAGGACATGATCCTGAAGATTATCAGCATAGAGTAGGGGACTCTCCAACCGAGCTAGCTTTACATCCAACTTCACCTGGCTACCGATTAATTTTAAATAATGTCCTTTTTCCTGCAGCGAAAAAGAAAAAACAGAAAACCTAAAACTCATTCTCGCTTCTTTATCTTTTCGTAATAGTCTTTAGGTGGCATAACTGTTATTTCTACACGACGATTTAGTTGTTTGTTTTCGGGAGTGTCATTTGGTACACTTGGTTTGGTTTTACCCCAAAACTTAACCTCATAATCGTATTGAGCATTCTCTCCAAAAATCTCTTTAAGTCTATCTTTCACTGAATGCGATCGGTTTTCTGAAAGCTTCAGGTTCATTTCGTCACCTCCGTCGCTATCCGTATGACCTTCTATTACAATAGTTGCTTTATCTACTATTTGTATTTGAGTTGCTAAAGAGTCAATACTTTGTTTAGAGTTTTCTTTTAAATTGTATTTTGCTACATCAAAAAGGACATCAGCGTTTATGGATAGTTTAATAACGCTATTGATAGCACCTACAGCATCTATATCTGCACCGGCACTCATGCTACGGCAAAGATCTTTTAAATCTGTGAGTCGAACATAATAGAATACAGTTTCTTGATCTACACCTTGGTCACTTAAATCAATAGAAGATTTTCCACCAGCAATCTTTCCGGCATAAATCCAGTCTTTTCCATTTTCAGAGATTTCTATTTTAGCTCCCTCTCGTGAAGGACCTACTTCAAAAATGTAGAGGTCATCTCCAGGAAGATTCATGAAACCATTGTCTGTGAACTTAACCACTAACACTCCACCGCACCCTAATGAAACAAAACTTGGAGTGTGATAGTTTTTGTAGTCAGGTTCATGAAGACTATGATTACTATCTCGATATTTTTCAACTGGAGCTGGTTCGCCAATAGTATATTCGACTACTTTATCAGCAAATGAAATTTCTCCTAAAGGGAAATATACAGAGTTGTATCGATCTATTTGATAATGTTTTCCAGATTCATTCTGTGCAAAGAGGTTGTTTCCTGTAAGAACTATAAGAGATAATATAATGCCGAATGATCTTTTCATGTAGAAGTTTTAGCTAAGATAATGAAAACCTAGAGTTTCTTTGATGCCATAAAAAAACCGCTTCATTTCTGAGGCGGTTCTTTAAGCGAAATAATATAGTTAATGTCTTATTTTACTTTTTTTACAATTGCTGCAAATGCTTCTGGGTGGTTCATTGCTAAATCTGCCAAAACCTTACGGTTAAGTTCGATTTCGCTCTTTTTTAAACTTCCCATAAACTGTGAATAAGACATTCCATGCTGTCTTGCACCCGCATTAATACGAGTAATCCAAAGAGATCTAAAGTTTCTCTTCTTGGTACGACGATCGCGGTAGCTGTAAAGCATTGCTTTATCAACTGCGTTTTTAGCAACCGTCCATACATTTTTACGTCTTCCAAAGTATCCTTTGGCTTGTTTAAGAACCTTTTTTCTGCGGGCTCTCTTCGCTACTGAATTTACTGATCTAGGCATAATTTTAAGATTTTTGTAGTAGGCGATTCATTTCTGAATACTTCTTATTGGCACTACTCCATGGTTTAAATAATTGTTTAACCGGTCAAGAGGTTACTACTTCATTCGAAGCATATGCTTGACATTGTTTTCATCGGCCTCATGGACTAATCCCATTTTGGTCAATGCTTTTTTGCGTTTTTTGCTCTTCTTTGTTAAGATGTGGCTTTTGAACGCATGCTTTCTTTTGATTTTCCCAGATGCGGTAAGTCTAAAACGCTTCTTAGCACTGGAATTTGTTTTTTGTTTTGGCATGTTTTTATTATTTTTTACTATTTCGCTTGGCCTTCCTATGTATTAACATAAAAAGGTTTTTTTACACACTTCACTTTGCTACTATAGCTCAGTAAAGTTATATCGAGATCAACTAACTGATCTTTACTTTTTCTTAGGCGAGATAAACATTATCATTCGTTTACCTTCTAACTTAGGCATTTGTTCCACTTTTCCGAACTCTTCTAAGTCTTGAGCAAGGCGTAATAATAGAATTTCACCTTGGTCTTTAAAGACAATAGACCGTCCTTTGAAAAAGACATATGCCTTAAGCTTAGCTCCTTCTTGTAGAAACTTCTCGGCGTGCTTTTTCTTGAACTCATAATCGTGATCGTCGGTATTGGGACCAAATCTGATTTCTTTAACAGTCACTTTAGTAGCTTTCGCTTTTAGTGCCTTTTCACGCTTCTTCTGTTCGTAGACAAACTTTTTATAGTCGATTATCTTACAAACAGGCGGATTTGCGTTAGGAGAGATTTCCACTAAGTCTAATTCCTGTTCTTCCGCCATTTCTCTGGCGACTCTAATGGGATATACACCTATTTCAACATTGTCGCCTACTAGGCGTACCTCTTCTGCTCGGATTTTTGAATTTATCCTGTGTTGGTCTTCCTTAACGACCCTTGCAGGGCCTCTACCTCTTTTTCTTCTTATTGCTATGGCTAAACTATTTTAATTAAACATTAAATTCTTTCGAATTACTTTTTACTTCTTGTTGTATCAATTTAGAGAATTCTTCAAGAGTCATTGTTCCTAAATCTCCCTCTCCGTGTTTACGTACAGAAACCGTACCATCTTTTGCTTCTTGCTCACCAACGATGAGCATGAATGGGATTTTGTTCATTTCGGCTTCCCTAATCTTCTTACCGATAGTTTCATTTCGGTTGTCAACAAGGGCGCGAATTTCGTCATTTTCAAGCGAATTTAAAACTTTTTGGGAGTATTTTTCATATTTTTCGCTCAAAGACAGGATAATAACTTGATCAGGGACTAACCATAAGGGGAAATTACCGCCTGTGTGTTCTAATAAAATAGCGATAAATCGTTCCATACTGCCGAATGGCGCTCGGTGGATCATCACTGGCCTGTGAATTTCGTTGTCTGCTCCTTTATATTCAAGTTCAAATCGCTCAGGTAGGTTGTAGTCCACTTGAATAGTTCCAAGCTGCCAACTTCTACCTAAAGCATCCTTTACCATAAAATCAAGTTTTGGTCCGTAGAATGCTGCTTCACCGTATTCAATTTTATAATCTAAACCTTTAGATTTTGCAGCATTGATAATGGCGTTTTCTGCTTTCTCCCAATTTTCTAGGGAGCCAATATATTTTTCCGGTTTTTCAGGATCTCTTAAAGACACCTGAGTATAGAAGTTTTCAAAACCTAATGAACCGAAAACATATAAAACTAAATCAATTACATTTTTGAATTCTTGATCTAATTGATCTGGAGTACAGAAAATATGTGCATCATCTTGTGTAAATCCTCTAACACGAGTTAATCCATGTAACTCTCCACTTTGTTCATATCTATATACTGTTCCAAATTCAGCTAATCGCTTAGGAAGGTCTCTATAAGACCAAGGTGTGCTGTTGTAAATCTCACAGTGGTGTGGGCAGTTCATTGGTTTTAGTAAAAACTCTTCACCTTCGTGAGGAGTTTTAATAGATTGGAAGCTATCAGCTCCATATTTTGCATAATGGCCAGAAGTTACATATAGTTCTTTCTGACCAATATGTGGTGTGATTACCATTTCATAACCTGCTTTTTTCTGAGCTTTCTTCAAGAAGTTTTCTAAACGTTCTCTTAGGGCAGCTCCTTTTGGTAGCCATAAAGGAAGTCCTTGTCCAACTTTCTGGGAGAAAGTGAAGAGTTCTAGCTCTTTCCCTAGTTTTCTGTGGTCTCGTTTTTTTGCCTCTTCTAAAAGTTGAAGATATTCGGTTAGTTCTTTTTGTTTTGGAAAGCTGATGCCGTAAATTCGAGTAAGTTGTTTTCTGTTTTCGTCACCTCTCCAATAAGCACCAGCAATATTTGTTAGCTTAACAGCTTTTACAATTCCAGTGTTGGGGATATGTCCACCTCTACATAAGTCCGTAAAAGTATCATGATCGCAAAAAGTGATAGTGCCATCTTCAAGGTTTTCTATAAGTTCTACCTTGTATTCGTTACCTTGTTTTTTGTAAAGCTCTAGAGCTTCTTCTTTTGATGCTTCTCGCATGGAAAAATCATGTTTTCCTCTCGCTATTTCTAGCATCTTCTTTTCTACAGCTATAAGGTCTTTATCTGTTATAGTAGTTTCTCCAAAATCCACATCGTAGTAGAAGCCATTTTCGATAGCTGGTCCAATAGTCAGTTTTATACCAGGGTATAACTCTTCCAATGCTTGTGCAAGAATGTGAGCTGAAGAATGCCAGAAAGCTTTTTTCCCTTCATCATTTTGCCATGTATAAAGAACGAGTTTGCCATCCTTCATTAAAGGGGTGGTTGTTTCCACCGTGTTATTATTAAAGGATGCAGAAATTACATTTCGAGCAAACCCTTCACTTATACTTTTAGCAACGTCCATAGGAGTTGCACCGGCGTCAAACTGTTTTATACTTCCATCTGGTAGTGTAATGGCTATCATATATTGTGAATTTTAGGGTGCAAAGATAATATTAGTTTGGCCAGAATGCAATAAGAGAACTTATAGTTTCCTATTTAATAATATGAAAGCATAAAATAACTATGCGAATTGCATTGTGTGGGTTTATTGTTTGTATTGGGTATATTTAAATGAGATCTGTTTTGTAGTTGTTATATTCCGTTTTATTGTAGAGGATTTTGTTGTTATAGTATTGGCATGTATTAATTCTGTAATGGGTAATAACCAAATTAAACGAACAGTAAACCTATGTTATTTAATGTTTGATTAATTTCAGAAGCCCTGTAATAGCGGCTTTCCTCATAAGATTTGACCTGTGTTTATTAGATAGAGGTTTAGTGTATATATATTAAGGTATAAAAGAGTAAAAAAATAATTTTAAACCTAAGTTGTACAATTTCAAATGCTTAGAATGAATAGTGAAAAATAATTGAAAATAAAGTGCGATTTAGTTTGTGGGAATGAAAATCGGTTCTATATTTGCACCCGCTAACAAGAACAGATGGTTGTTCTGACAAGCACAAATCAAAGCTCTTAAATTTTTTTGAAAATATTTTTTTAAAAAGTATTGCAGGATTAAAAAAGAGTTGTATCTTTGCACCCGCTAAGACAATAAGTGACTACTAAACACAAATTGAGGAGGCGAAATAAAGACAAAAAAGTTCATTGAGATATTGAAATTGACAGCGTAGGTACGTTTATGGAAACGTAGATGTATCGACATTTTTTTAAACTAAACTAAGTGAGAACCTGAGATTTTATTTGAGTCTTACTCTTTGTTTGTTTATGGTCTCAATATTATTGAAGATTATACGATGAAGAGTTTGATCCTGGCTCAGGATGAACGCTAGCGGCAGGCCTAAC
>DATGMT010000149.1:0-6030 GCA_035307265.1 Aequorivita sp. | reverse complement strand
CTAAAAGCAAATTTTCTTTGGCCTTTGTTGTAGGTGCAAAATGATAATCTGCAATCCTACCCACAATACTGCGATTCATCTCTTCTGGAAAGGGATTTCGTTTTCTAAAGGTGCGCAATCCAGCTTCTATGTGACATACTTTTGCACCACTATAGAAAGCCGCTAAAGCCACAACCATGGTAGTAGTGGTGTCGCCGTGAACAAAGACATAGTCGGGTTTAAAATCCTCTAAAACCGGTTTCATTCCTTTGATAATTCTTGCTGTAAGGGCGTGTAAACTTTGCCCAGATCTCATTAAATCTAAATCGTAATGTGGACTGAGTTCAAAAAAAGACAATACTTGATCGAGCATTTCGCGGTGTTGCGCCGTGACACACACTCTAGTTTCAAAATCTTCTTGCTCCATAAATTTTTGGACCAAGGGTGCCATTTTAATGGCTTCTGGTCTGGTTCCAAAAACAATGAGGTTTTTTTTCAACATGTAATAATCAGATATTTAATGATTAGGGAAAGAAACCGTACCTAAATGAATTTTTCTAAGTGGATAGCGTCGGTTAATTTTTAACTTTCAGCAATTTCTTTCATTTTCTTATATATATATCCAATGAAGAATATAAATCCAAAAAGAGCAATTAGGAAAATGGGATATTTTATGGCCCTTGAGAGTGAAGGCGATTCAACTTCATAATCCATATAGACCATTTTTATAGGATCGGTATAATCACTTAAACGAACCTCAGCCTGAAGGAGGTCTGTTAACATGTCCTTTTTTCTATCAAGTAAAAGATGAAGATCGTTATTTTCGCTAATAATTATTCCGGAATCACGACCGGCCACAGACTCTTTGGTAAATGCTTTAATTAAAGAATCTACCTGGGCAATCATAAGTTTGTATTCTTTCACCTGGAACTCCGCATTCTCTCTATAAACCTTCCCGTATTCAATAAAGGACTCATTGCTGTTCCAAAAAGATTGGATATCTTTTATAACTTCTTCGGAAGCTCCTTCACCTTTAACGGTGAACGTGATTTTGTGAAATTTGAAGTATTTTCCAGTGACTATATTCTCAGTAAACTTGTCAAGTTCTTGGTTTTGAAACAAAATCCTGAAAACATCAATTTGTTCTCTAGACTTTGTCATCATATTATAAATATCGGAAATAGGTTCAATTTCTATTTTGCGAATAGCTTTGTGATTTTCTCCTAATATATTTTTTAGGAAAACAGTATCTCTATTATTTATTCGCTTATTAAGATCTTCAATATTGTTGTACAGATAATCGACACTTTCGAAGTTAGGAATGACAATCCCTTCATTTTTAAACGTTTTACTACTAGATTGATCTTTGTAGTATCCATACCCAATGCCTACAAGCAATAGGACCAAGGTAACAAGCCAGTATCTTTGAAAAAATGCCAAAACCATGAACCCCGCTTTAATACAACTTTTAATAAAGCTGGTAAACTTTCTCCATAGATAACTTAAATCTATTTCTTCTGTGTAATTCTGCTCTGCCATAAAAAAGGTATTACAATTTAGTGACTATTTTGTATTACGGATTGCAGACTCAGCTGCCAATCTTTTTGTTTTAAACCCAATTCTTTTTTCGCCTTGGTATTGTCCAATACACTATACTCAGGCCGTGCGGCAAAAGTACGGTAATGGTCGGTACTTGCAAGTGTTGCATCTCTATATTTTTTTGTGGCGTTTAAGATGGCTCTTGCAAAGCCATACCAAGTAGTTTCGCCTGCATTGCTATAGTGATAAACGCCATAAATGTCTTTATCTTGTGTTATGGTGGCTATCAACGCCTTTGCCAAATCGTTGGCATTGGTTGGGGCTCCTGTTTGTTCGGTGGTGACGGTGAGGGGTTTCCCAGCCTCAGCATATCTTAAAATGGTTTTTAAGAAGTTATTTCCGTATTGCGAATAGAGCCAAGATGTACGAAAAATGAAATACTTTCCGCAGATTTCTTGAATATATTGCTCTCCTTTTAGCTTCGAAGCTCCATAAATATTGATCGGATTGGTAACATCGGTTTCTACGTAAGGCACTTTCTTTGTACCGTCGAAAACATAATCGGTAGAAATATGAAGTAGCACAACATTGTTTTCATTACAAGCTTTTGCCAAGTTTTTTACAGCTTCGGCATTAATTACAAACGCTTTCTGCTTTTCGCTTTCTGCTTTTTCTACTTGGGTATATGCTGCTGTATTTATGCAGTGGGAAAAGTTGCTCTTTTTAAAATAGTGGTTTAGCGCTTCTGTATCTTCAATATCCAACTCCCCTTTTGAAACAAAGACAAACTCAAGGTCAGGAAATTTCGCAGCTGCATCTTTTATGCAGCTACCTAACTGTCCGTTTGCGCCTGTTATGAGTATTTTTTTCATGGAGTGGCTTCCTTAAAAATAGGAAGTTAAAAAATTTTTGCTCAAATAATGAAATCTTCCTATGGAAGATACCAATTCAGCGGCAAGGTTGCGTTATTATTAATTGTTACGCCTTACTTCTACAAGTAGACGATTATTGTAAAAGTATGTAATTACAAGTAAAGTGCGAAAGCAATCATAATTAAAACATTGGTGATGACAAGACTACATTTTATTTAAATGATAAACGGGAAGGTTTAAAGTATCATTAGGGCGGTAGAAGTATACCTGCAAATCTTTTAAAGATTTTTGATTGATTTTAGATAATAATCTGTGAATAATTATTTTAGATTCTCCATTTTCAATCGTTTCAACTTCATCCATTTCAATATAAAAGTTATCTGACTTAAACTTCTGTTTTTTTGAATAATCCGACAGCAATAAAGTGTCTTTTGGATATAATGATATCACTAATTTGTGATTTTTTAACTCTGCTGGGAATTCATCTACAAATTCAAGTTTTATAAATTTATCTTCTTGTTCATTCAAATTATAGAAGAATTTTTTAAACTTAAAATACTTAAAGTCTAATTCAGTGTTTTCTACTCTTGGCAAGGAATACCAAGTTGATAAACTATCGACAAAACTGTTCGTAACCTTAAGACTCGCGGAATAGTTAAGGTGTGAATTATCAAAGAAATCTTTCCCACTTAAAGGATATGTATCTCTGTTTAAATTAAAATCTATAAACTTAACGTTCGGATACTTTTCAATCCACCCGCCTAATATTTGGCTGTTATAGGCTGTTGGGCTCATTTTTAGGGAATGGACAAAAATAATTTCAATCCCATTTTTTGAAGTTTTCTCTAGAAATTCATTCATTAAAACAACAAGATTTTCTTCAAACAGATAATCTCGATTTTTTATTGGTTCGGGTTCCTTATTGAATTCTTCTAAAAATACTTCTTCTTCAACAGTTTTATATGCGTTAGTAGCCCGAAAACCATTATAAGTAAAGTAGACATTTTCTCGCGATGTTTTATATGATGTTACGTGTTCAGAGTAGTTCTCCAAATCATTCATTCTAAAAACTCGACCTGCTTTATTTGACATGGCTGATACATAATTTTCAGTATGTTTTGTAATTGGAAAGTACTTGGTTACAGCTCTCCCTTTTTCTAGAGAAAAAGGAAATTCTTGTAAAGCGACAGTTTGAAAATACCACATTTTTTCATCGTCAATTTCTGGACTTGGAAGGGTTGGGGTAGATACATCGAAGACTATATATGATGGAGTGTATTTATTAATAACCTCATTGGCAATAATTACAGCTGTTTCAAGTCTTTGTGCTCCTGAAGTCAAATGAAGTGCCTCTAATCCTAAACTCTGCTTGATTGTTACTGGATCTAAAGAAGTGTAAAGGTAGGAGTTAGTAAAAAAGAGAAGATCATAATAATCTGCCTCGTTTTCTGAAAGTTTCTGAACCGCTACAGCGAGGTTTTTTTCTTCTCCAATATCCGGAGCATAAGGCAAAATAAAAGTGACAATAGCTAAGACCGTAATCAATCCGAAAAACACAAGCTTAAGAAAAAATAGTATTAAGGTTTTATTTTTCATAATTATTGCATTGAAAAAATTACTAAATCCTACAGATTAAAAGTATTCGACTTGGTGTTTTAAAGGGAGTGTAATTTAAACTCTGTCCAGGTTTAATCCTTCGAAGGATTAAACCTTTAAATCGAGCTTTACACGATCCTCAAATTTAATATATAATTGTTGAACGGTCAAACTCCAGTTATGCAATGGTGCTGTCCACTTTTTCTGGATATTTTGTGTGACTAAATAGACTAGCTTTAACAATGCCATCTCATTGGGAAAAGCACCTTTAGTCTTAGTTACTTTACGTATTTGTCGATTATAAGCCTCTATTGGATTGGTTGTATAAATAAGCCTACGAATAGGTTGTGTATACTTAAAATACTGAGATAGCGCTTCCCAGTTGTTGTTCCAGCTATCAATTACTACTGGGTACTTTTTACCCCATTTCTCCTCTAGTATTAAAAGCTCATCTTCGGCCACCTCTTTACTAACAGCGTGATAAACTCGTTTCAGATCATTCATGAACTCCTTTTTGTTCTTAGATGCCACATACTTCAATGAATTACGTATTTGATGGACAATACACAGTTGTACCTCAGTCTTTGGATAAATGCTTAAAATAGCTTCTTTAAAACCTCTTAAATTATCAGTGCAGGCAATAAGAATGTCTTCAAGTCCTCTGTTTTGTAAATCGGTCAGAACTTGTAACCAGAAATTGGCTCCTTCGCTTTCTGAGATATACATTCCAAGAATTTGCTTACGTCCATCTTTATCAATACCTAATATATTGTAAAGTGCTTTATGAACGACTTTGCCTTCTTCTCGCACTTTGAAATGCATAGCATCCATCCAAACAATGCAATACATAGCATCCAGCTTTCTGCTTCGCCATTGTTTAATATCTGGAATAATACGATCGGTAATCTCGGTCAATACATTATGCGATATCTCCGTATCATACATCTCTTTAATATGCCCGCAGATATCTCGATATCCTATTCCAAGACCATATAACCCAATTATCTTGTCCGCAAGACTATCGGCCAGAATGGTTTGTCGTTTCTTGACTATATCGGGCTCAAAACTACTTTGACGATCTTGTGGTGTAGCTATATCAAAGCTGCCGTGTGCGCTCTTCACTGTCTTTTTCCCTTTCCCGTTACGTTTGTTCCCTTGTGATCGTTCTACATCATCTAAATGACCCTCCATCTCAGCTTCGAGCGCCTTCTCAATAAATCGCTTCAACAACGGAGCAAAAGCACCGTCAGAACCAAAAAGACTCTTTCCTGTCTTAAATTGTTCAATAGCATTTTCTCTATTTCCTCTAAGTTAAATTCTTCTCGTTCCATCTTATTCTGTTTAAAAGTTAATATATGAAATTTTTACTTTTAGACAGAGTTAAGAATACACCCTCTTCAACTGAGACGGAAAAAAATAACTTTCAAGTATTTTTATCACTTTCAAAATTTCATATCTCGGATCCTGAGTAAATGCAGCTTTTTTATCTTAGTTGAACTCCTCCAGAGTTCCAGACACAGATGGATTCTGATTCCTCGAATAAAATTTATCTTTCATTCAGTTGTATTTGAGTTTATGTTATAGTTAAACCCTATTCAAAATTAATTGGTTGTAGCAATCCTAAAATTCGTTGAAGCGAACTCCGAATTGGATTCATCTCCATTTAAATAGTGAAGTGTTGAGAGTTGCCCGATTTTTATTGAGAATTAAAAAGCATCATTGCTCATTGAACATCGCTTACGTCCTACGTCTTTCAGTTTTATGTCTTACGTCCTTTTGTGTTGCATATCTCGGATCCTGTATCATTGCAAGGCGTTCTATCTTTGAAACTTCAATGGAGGTGCAGTCAAATTCTTCCATTACTTTTCCGGTGATGGCATAAACTCCTTTCCCGCGAAAGCGGTATTGTCTCGCGATATTCGGAAAGTGAACCGTGTCGATAAAATGACCCTGACGGTCGATGAAATTCCCGAAATACATGATGTCGCCTTTTGTTGTTCGTGTTTTTTTAGCGGTGACCAGATAGCCTTCTATAGTGATGTGT